>JAUXMA010000031.1 GCA_030623425.1 Rhodospirillaceae bacterium | reverse complement strand
GACGTCCTTGCCTTTGACTGGCAGTTGCCGATGTTGGAAACCTACGCCTTCCGGATGAGACATGGGCATTTCATGGAATTGGGTGACGGGGTGCTGGTGATCAAATCGGCCGAGGCCCTCGAAGCGGTGGCCGCAACCGACCCCGTGAACTTGAAGGAGGCGAAAAAAGCGGCGGGAGAAAGGTTCCTGGAAATGCTAGAGGCCAATGCCGCCGCCGTTCTAGGCTTGGCGTGCTGCGATGAAAAGAAGCTGGCAATGATCGCCCAGTTTGCCGGCCGCCGCGTTTGGGATATTTTTGCCGGTGATCCGCAACTCTTGGTCGAAATCACGGGCTGCGAACGCCATGTCCTCAAGGCCTTGGGCCCGAGCGCCGCCGACCTTGGCGTCGAATCCTTTCGCACTCTCGAGGACATCTCCGAGACGGTGCTGGAACCGTTTCTGGAAGCCTTCCGCGAGGTTTTCGGCGAGCGCGCAAAAGCACTCCTCAACGACCCGGGTTTTGTCGGCAAGCACCTGAAAAAAGTCGCCAGGGATTTCCGCTCAATGAGCGCCAAAACCGAAGACGAGATGGAATCAGTCAAGAATTCCGCCGTCATCGTGTTGCAAACAATACAGCAGGAAATCACCGCCGGCCGATAACCTCAAGGAACAGGATCGGACCCGAAGAAAAAGGCTCGTGTTTTTCGTCGAACGCGACTCCGGGGGGCGGGTGGAGGCCCTTTTCAGGAACAAGCCCCGGAATGATACCGAGGAACTGCCCGCCGACCATCCCGCCATCGTGGATTTCCTGACCGGCGGGGGGGGCGGGCTGGCGCCGACCAGTCTTGAAATGCTCCAAGAGTCAGGCTTGAAAGTCGGTCTGGTCGTTGACAGCGCCTTTGCGGAATACTATCTCTTGCCCCGGCTGGGAAGTGACCGGTCGACCCTCCGCACCCTTTCAGTTCTTGGCGAGGAAAATTCATGTTCGGCGCCATCGCCCGGCGAGTGTTCGGCTCCGCCAATGAGCGCTACCTGAAAAGTCTGCACAAGGACGTTGCCGCCATCAACGCCCTGGAAGCGGGACTGCAAGGGCTGACCGACGAGGACCTGGCGGCGCGTACGCCCTGGCTAAAGGGGCGGCTGCAAGCGGGCGAGGAATTGGACGATCTTCTGGTCGACGCCTTCGCCACCGTTCGCGAGGCCTCGAAACGAACCCTCGGACAACGCCCTTTCGACGAACAGCTCATGGGCGGAATCGTGCTGTACAAGGGCATGATCGCCGAGATGAAAACCGGCGAGGGAAAGACCCTGGCGGCGACCCTGCCTGTCTACCTCAACGCGCTGAAAGGCGAGGGTGTGCATGTGGTCACGGTCAACGACTACCTGGCCCAGCGCGACGCCGATTGGATGGGCCAAATCTACCAGTTTCTCGGGATCAGCGTCGGCTTCATCGTCCACGGCCTCAATGATGCCGAACGCCAAGAGGCTTACGCCGCCGACGTGACCTACGGGACCAACAACGAACTGGGCTTCGATTATCTGCGCGACAACATGAAGTTCAGTCTCGAAGAGATGGTCCAGCGGCGTTTCTCATACGCCATCGTCGACGAAGTGGACTCCATTCTCATTGACGAAGCGCGTACGCCGCTGATCATCTCCGGCCAGGCCGAGGATTCATCCGAGCTTTACATCGCCATCGACAAGATCATCCCCAAATTGACGCCCGAGGATTACGAAAAAGACGAAAAGCTTCGCGCCGCCACCTTCACCGAGGCCGGCACCGACAAGCTGGAGATCCTGCTTAAGGAAACCGGATTGCTGAGCAGCGGCAACCTCTATGACCTGAACAATATTTTGCTGGTGCATCACGCCAATCAGGCACTGCGCGCCCATACGCTCTATGCCCGCGATACCGATTACATCGTCAAGGACGACAAGGTCATCATTATCGACGAGTTCACCGGCCGGATGATGGAAGGAAGGCGCTTTTCCGATGGCCTGCACCAGGCGCTGGAAGCCAAGGAAGGCGTCTACATCCAGAACGAGAACCAGACTCTCGCCTCGATCACCTTTCAAAACTATTTCCGGCTCTATCCGAAACTTGCCGGCATGACCGGCACGGCGATGACCGAAGCCGGCGAGTTCTCGGAAATCTACAAACTCGAAGTGGTGGAAATTCCCACCAACCTGCCTTGCGTCCGCGACGACATGGACGACGAGGTCTACCGCACGACGCTGGAAAAGGACGAGGCCATCATTCAGCAGATCACCACCTGCAGCAAACGCAATCAACCGGTCCTGGTCGGCACCGTCAGCATCGAAAAGTCCGAGCATTTGTCTCGCCTGCTGAAGAAGAAAAAGGTCTCCCACCAAGTGTTGAACGCTCGCTACCATGGACAGGAGGCTTTGATCATCACTCAGGCGGGGACGCCGGCAACGGTGACCATCGCCACCAACATGGCCGGCCGCGGCACCGATATCCAGCTCGGCGGCAACGCCGATATGCGCATCAAGCAGGAACTGAACGACCCCGACGACAAGGCGGGCACGGAGCGCATCCTCGCCGATGTGGAAGCCAAGAAAGCGGTGGTGATCGAGGCCGGCGGCGTCATGATCATCGGCACCGAACGTCACGAGAGCCGCCGCATCGACAACCAATTGCGCGGCCGCTCGGGACGCCAGGGCGATCCCGGAGCATCCAAGTTCTATCTTTCCTTGGAAGACGACCTGATGCGCATATTCGGCTCCGAGCGTATCGATTCCATGTTGCAGAAACTGGGTTTGGAGGATGGCGAGGCCATCGTCCACCCCTGGGTCAACAAGGCCCTGGAAAAGGCCCAGCAAAAGGTCGAGGCGAGAAATTTCGAGATCAGAAAGAACCTCCTGAAATTCGACAATGTCATGAACGACCAGCGCAAGGTGATCTATGAACAGCGCAAGGATTTGATGTTCGCCGACGATGTATCCGATGACTTGGCCGGTATGCGCTTTGAGGTCATCAACGACATGGTCGCCCGCTGCATTCCCGAGAAAGCCTATGCCGAGCAATGGAACACCGGCGCCCTGCACGAGGAGGTGTTGAGGGTCTTGGGCCAGGACCTGCCCATCTCCGACTGGGCCAAGGAGGAAGGCATCGCCGATACCGAGATCCGCGAGCGCCTGATCGAATCCACCGACCAGATGATGGCGGAAAAAACCGCCGCCTACGGTCCCGAGGTCATCCGGGCGGTGGAGAAAAACTTGCTCTTGCAGCTTCTCGATCAGGTGTGGAAGGAGCACTTGCTGACCCTCGACCACCTGCGCCAAGGCATCGGGCTGCGCGCCTACGGCCAGCGCGATCCCTTGAACGAATACAAACGCGAGGCTTTCGGTCTGTTCGAGACCATGTTGGAAATCCTACGCGAACGCGTCACCCAGATCCTCTCCCACGTTGAGCTGGAAGTGATGCCGGACGAGGACACGTTGTTCCAGCGCAACCGGCAGAGGATGGTGGAGACCCGCGATGACCCGGCGTTTCTGGAATCGGGCGAACTTCCCATGCCGGCGGACGAGGCGGGCTCGGTGGTGCCGTTGCGGCGGCGACGGGCGGCGGCGGTCATCGATCCCGGCAATCCGGCCACCTGGGGCCGGGTTTCCCGCAACGCCAAGTGCCCCTGCGGTTCGGGCAAGAAATACAAGCACTGCCACGGCAGGGTGGCATAGGGCGGACGCCACCACTCAACCGGTGAAAAGGGAGATGCGCGATTTCATCAAGACATACGGGAAAAGGCTGCTGTTCATCCCCCCGGTCGTTCTGGGGGGCATGGTCTTCGCCATCGCCGTCGGCAGCCGCGGCGGGCCGGAGCGTTCCCCCGCCGTCGAGACCGCTGTCACGGTGAGGGTGATTGCCGTCCCCGAAGTGAACCTGGTGCCCAGGGCGTTGGGATACGGCGTCGTTCAGCCGGGCACTGTCTGGGAGGCCGTCGCCGAGGTCGGCGGCCAAGTCGTCTGGACCCATCCCCAGCTCAAGAAAGGCGCCATCCTGGCCAAGGGCGCGGTGCTTTTGCGCATTGACCCAAGCCAGTACGAACTGGCCGTGGCCCAGACCGAGGCCACCATCCGCCAGGTCGAGGCCCAGCTGGCGGAACTCAAGGTCAAGGAGGCCAATACCAGGGCCTTGCTGAAGATAGAGGAACGCAGCCTCGAACTCCGCCGCAAAAACCTGGAGCGCAAGAACCAGCTGCTCAAACGCAAGGCCGTTTCCCAGGCCGCCGTCGACAACGAGGAAAGGAACGTTCTCGTCGGCCAGCAGTCGACCCAGTCCCTGAAGAACACCCTCAACCTCATCCCCGCCGAGCGTCAGACCCTGGAGGCGGAACTGGCCCTTTACCAAGCGCAATTGGGCAAGGCGCGTCTCGACCTTGCGCGGACGACCATCACCACCCCCTTCGACAGCCGGATTGCCGAAGTCAACGTGCAAATGACCCAATACGCCGCCCAGGGCAAGGTGCTAGCCGTCGCCGACGGCATCGGCGTTTCCGAGGTTTCGGCCCAGGTCCCCATCGGCGGGCTGTTCAACCTGATGTCGTCGGAGGGCGATATCCCGACCCAGATGGGAACCTTGATGGGCAACCTGCCGGAGCTGCTGGGGCTTTCGGCGGTGGTCCGGCTCCGCTCCGGCAACGTCAATGCGGAATGGAAGGCCCGCTTCACCCGCATCAGCGACACCATCGATCCCAAGACCAGGACCGTCGGCGTCATTGTCGCTGTCGACGACCCCTATCGGCGGGTTGTTCCCGGCATCCGCCCGCCGCTGGCCAAGAACATGTTCGTCGAGGTGGAGCTCGGCGGCAGGACGCGCCCGAACCGGGTGGTGATCCCCCGCTCCGCCCTGCATTCGGGCCAGGTCTACGTCGTCAGCGGCGAAGACCGCCTGGAAAAGCGGAAGGTCGGGATTGCGTTCAAGCAGACCAATTTCGCCACCGTGGAAAGCGGTCTCGCCGCGGGCGAGCGGATTGTCATCTCGGACCTGATTCCGGCGGTAGACGGAATGAAGCTCGCCCCCGTCGTCGACGAGGCGGCAGCCCGAGCCCTGATCGACGAGGCGGAGGGGCGGAGCCCGGTCAGATGATCCGCTATTTCGCCTCCCATCCGACGGCGGCGAACCTGTTGATGGTCGCCTTCGTCGCCATCGGGCTTTATTCCTTTCCCCACGTCAAGCGCGAAACCTTTCCCGACATCCCGCCCGAGGAAGTGCGGGTTCGCGTTCCCTATCCCGGCGCCAGCGCCACCGAGGTCGAAAGCGCCATCTGCGAACGGATCGAGGACGCCATCGACGGCGTCAACAATGTCAGCGAAATCCAGTGCGAGGCCCGGGAAGGCCTGGGGACGGCGACCGTCGTGATAGAGGACGGCGCCGATTTCAATATCTTCCACAACGACATCAAGATCGAGGTCGAGGCCATCGACACCTGGCCCGTAAAGGTGGAGACTCCGGTCGTCACCCAACTGGGGCGCACCGATTTCGTCGTCGCCATCGCCGTCACCGGACCGATGTCGCCGCCCGACCTCAAGGCCTATGCCGAGCGACTCAAGGACAAGCTGCTGAGGGTCGCCGAGATTTCCCAGGTGGTCGTCAAGGGCTTTTCAGACCATCAGATCCGCATAGAGATCCCGGCCCTGACGCTGCGCCAGTACGGGCTCAGCGTGTCCGGGATCGCCGACGTGATCGGGCGCCAGAGCGTCAACCTTCCCGCCGGCGTCATCGAAAGCTCGTCCCAGGATGTGCTGATCCGTTTCATGGACGAACGTCGCAGCGCCGAGGCCTTCCGCGACCTGATCGTGGTCTCCGGGGAGAGCGGCGCCGAGATACTGCTGGGCGACATCGCGGCCATCACCGACCGTTTCGAACTGGACGAGGACAAGATCGTTTTCAACGGCCGCCGCGCCGCCATTCTCGAAATCATCAAGACCCGTTCCGAAGACACGCTCACCACGGTCGACGCGGTGAAAAGGTTCATCGACGAGGAACGCCGGACCGCGCCCAGGGGGATCGAGTTCAGGCTGACCAAGAACATCTCTTCCATTGTCCGCGACCGCTTGGGGATGTTGGTCAGGAACGGCGTCCAGGGGCTGGTCCTGGTCTTCCTGACCATGTGGCTTTTCTTCAGCTTCCGGTTTTCGTTCTGGGTGGCCATGGGCCTGCCCATATCCCTTCTCGGCACCATTTTCGTCATGTCGATGCTCGGAATTTCCTTCGACATGATCTCCATAGTCGGCCTGTTGATCGCCGTCGGCCTGTTGATGGACGATGCCATCGTGCTGTCGGAAAACATCGCCACCCATATGAAAAAGGGCAAGTCCGCCGTCGAGGCCGCCATCGACGGGACCCGGCAGGTGTCGCCGGGGGTGATCGCCTCCTTCATCACCACCGTCGGCGTCTTCGGCTCGCTGATGTTCCTCGAGGGCCATGTCGGGGCCATCATGCGGGTGTTGCCGATCGTCCTGATCGCGGCGCTCTCGGTCTCGCTGCTCGAAGCCTTCCTTATCCTTCCCCATCACCTGGCCCACTCACGGCCGGGCGGGGGAAGCAGGGAGCCGTCCGGGTTTCGCCGCCGTTTCGAGGCGCTCCTGGAACAAGTGCGCGAAAACGTCGTCGGGCGGACCGTGGACATGGCCGTCGAATGGCGCTACCTGACCCTGGGCGGGGTGATCTGCCTTTTCCTTCTGTCGCTCAGCGTCGTCGCCGCCGGGGGGTTGAAGTTCCTTGCCTTTCCGGACATCGACGGCAATGTCATCGAGGCCCGGATCCTGCTGCCCCAGGGGACGCCGCTGAAACGGACGGAAGCAGTCGTCGGCCGCATCGGCGAGGCGCTCGAACGGGTCAACACCGCCTTCGCCCCGCGCCAGCCGGCAGGCAAGCCCCTGGTGCAGAACGTCAACATCCAGTACGGCTTCAACAGGGACGCCCACGAATCGGGTCCGCACGTGGCCACCGTTTCGGCGGACCTGCTGGACGCCGAGATCCGCGACGGGCCGCTGGACGAAATCGTCGGGCTCTGGCGCGAGGAGACGGGCGAGCTGGCGGACGTCATCGCCGTCAACTTCGTCGAATTCCAGCACGGGCCGGCGGGGCGGGCCATCGACATCCGCCTGCGCGGGGACGGCCTGAACGAGTTGAAAGAGGCCTCCCTGGAGCTACAGGGCTGGCTGAAGACCTACAGGGGCGTCCTCGACCTCACCGACGACCTTCGCCCCGGCAAGCCGGAAATCCGCCTCCGGCTGCACGAAGGCGCGATGGCGCTGGGGCTGGACGCGGCCGGAATCGCCGATCAGTTGCGCTCGGCTTTTTTAGGCAAGATCGCCAATGAGATTCAGGTGGGATCGGAAAGCCTCGAAATCGACATCCGTCTGGCCGGCGCCGACCGCGACAGCCTGGCCGACCTGGAATACTTCACGGTGACCGCCGCCGACGGCCAGCAGGTGCCCTTGGGGACGGTGGCGAAGATCGAAATGGGACGCGGCTACTCGCGCATCGCCCGAATCAACGGTTCAAGGATGGTGACCATACAGGGCGAGGTCGATATGGAAACCGCCAACGCCGCCGAGATCATCCGCGATACAAGGGAAAGGTTCATGGGCGGCCTTTTCAAACGCCATCCGTCGATCAGCGTCACTTACGAAGGCCAGGTCAAGGAGGGCGGCACCACCGGGATGTCGGTGGTCAGGGGGTTCATGCTCGGCCTGATCGGGGTTTTCCTGCTGCTGTCTTTCCTGTTCAGCAACTACGCCGAGCCCATCGTGGTGATGTCCGTCATCCCCCTGGGGCTCATCGGGGTCATATGGGGGCACCTGCTGATGGGGCTGGACCTGTCGATGCCGTCCATGGTGGGCTTCGCCTCGCTGGCCGGCATCGTGATCAACGATTCGATCCTGCTGATCTATTTCATCGATATCCAGCGGCGCGAGGGACGAGACGCCGTCGAGGCCGCCAAGATCGCCAGCCGCCAGAGGTTCCGGGCCGTCCTGTTGACCTCGCTCACGACCGTCGCCGGCCTGACGCCGTTGCTGGCCGAGGGAAGCCTTCAGGCGCAGGTCCTGAAGCCCCTGGTCACCAGCCTCGCCTTCGGTCTCGTCGCTTCGACCCTGCTTGTGCTGTTCGTGGTGCCCGTCCTCTACGCCATCCTCGACGATTTCGGACTGAGCGGAAAGGTGGAGAACGAATCCCCCGCCGGCGCGGCGGCGCGGAAATCCGCCGCAGAATGAACGCATGCTGTTCAACCGGTGAAGACCACAGGCTATTTCGAAGAACAGGTTCCGAGAAAACGTCCTTATACCAACCGGCGCGGCTGGTGCGCCGGCGAGCCGCAAGCGACGGCGGTCGGTCAGCTCGAGATTTGTTGGCCCAGTTCCAGGTATTTTTCACGGCGGCGGATTTTAAGCATACCGCCATCCAGGCTTGACAGCTCCTTAAGGGCGCGCTCGATGGCGTCGCCGACGGCGGCAATGGTTTCGGCCGGGCAACGGTGAGCGCCGCCCAGGGGTTCCGGGATCACCTCGTCAATGACGCCGAGTTCCTTCAGGTCGGTGGAGGTCAACTTGAGGGCCTCGGCGGCGGCTTCAGCGGCGTGATTGCCATCGCGCCAGAGGATCGAGGCACATCCTTCCGGCGAGATCACCGAATAAATGGAGTACTCCAGCATCAGCACGGTGTTGGCGGCGGCCAGGGCGATGGCGCCGCCGGAGCCGCCCTCGCCGATGACGGCGCTGACCAGCGGCACCTTGAGGCCGAGGCAAGTCTCGACGCTTCTGGCGATGGCTTCGGCCTGACCGCGAGCCTCGGCGTCGACGCCAGGGTAGGCGCCAGGGGTGTCAACCAAAGTGATCACCGGCAGCTTGAATCGGTCGGCCAGTTTCATAAGCCGCTGCGCCTTGCGATAGCCTTCGGGCTTGGCCATGCCGAAATTGTGATGGATACGGGTTTTGGTGTCGGTGCCTTTCTCGTGGCCGATGACAACCACGGATAAACCCCGAAAACGCCCCAGGCCGCTGATGATGGCGTGATCCTCGGCAAAAGTCCGGTCACCGGCAAGCGGCGTGAAATCCTCGATCAGGGCGCCGATATAATCGAGTGTATGGGGGCGGTCCGGATGGCGTGCGACCTGGGTCTTTTGCCAGGCGGTCAGTTTCGAATAGGTCTGACGAAGAAGCTTTTCCGCTTTGCCCTGGAGCTTGCTCACTTCCTCGGCGATTTTTGGCTCGCCGGAATCCGCCAGGCGGCGCAATTCTTCGATCTTGCCTTCCAGTTCGGCGACGGGCTTCTCGAAATCCAGGAAATTATGCATGACGGGTATATATATCACGGTAGGCCCACGGAGGCGAAGAGGGATGTGATTCGAAACCCTCGCCCTGCCATCAAGTCCCGATGATAGCCGGCGCGCCCGGAATCAACGGCGATGGCTTTGCCAATCAGGTTCGCGGCGGTTTCGAAATTGTTCACTTCCATGGAAAGCGAGCCAAGAAAATGCAGGGTTTCCGCCTGCTTGGGATCGACGTCAAGGATTTCCCGGCCTTGCGCCAGCGCCTCTCGCAACCGTCCGGCCCGGCGCAGACGTTTGGCGGCGGCGAGCTTCTTGCCGACAGCCGTGACGGATGGCGCCGCCGGAGTCGGCGGGGCCGGGCGCTTTATGTTTGCGGTTCAAGGACGTCACCTGTTGCTTGCGCCCGATCGGACCGGCGTTAGCCTTGGCCTTTAGCGTTTCGTTAACAGGAGGCCACCTAATCTTATCACTTTGACCCCAGGCGGAAGAGCAAACAACGGCCAATGAGCAAAAGGCAAACGCTTCCAAACGCAAACATCTCCGAGCGCTCTTGATCGCATCCCCCCCATCCGAACGGTCGGACGGAGCCCGCGGCATCAGGCGTTTTGGCGCCAAGCCCTTGTGCCCGCCGCCAATTTCACCCACCTAATGATTCGGAGTCAACGATACACGGTTTTCAATGAACCGGCACACTAGTGGCCTGTATCATCTAAATTGCACCCCTACGATCGCTTTTCCCGTCCCCTCGG
>JAUXMA010000383.1 GCA_030623425.1 Rhodospirillaceae bacterium | reverse complement strand
GGGACGGGAAAAGCGACCCTTCGGGCGGCCCTGCAAGACTTCCGGACGTCGTATGGGTACCTTATAGATGAGACGGAACACTAACCATTGGTCAAGCCATTACGAGGGGCCCGTAAAGCCAGACGAGCCAAGTTCCGAGGCACAGATAGGGCCCAAACGGCACTTTGTCCGCAAGCAGGACGGGACGCCGGGCCCGTACGAGGACAATCGCGAGAGCCGTCGCCGCCGCCAGGAGTATAACACTCGGTAGCCCCACCCACGAAACCCAGGCACCAGCTCCCGCCATGAGTTTGGCGTCGCCAAGACCCAGACCCTGGCGGCCGCGCACGGCCTTGTAGACCCAGGCGACAAGGAAAAGTGCGACGAAGCCCGCGGCGGCGCCGACGGCATGGTCGATTAACGATCCGGGTTCGACCAGATACGCGACCAGCAAGCCGGCCGGGATCAAGGGTAGGGCGAGTTGGTCCGGGAGGAAAAAGTGGCGTTGGTCTATCGCGGCGAGAGTCAATAAGGTCCAGCCGAAGGCGCATCCCGCCCATACCAACCATCCGGACAGGGCGGTTACCGCCCACACCGCGACCGATACGGCCGCCAGTTCCACAGCAGGAAAGAACAGGCCGATCCGCGCCGCGCAATATCGGCAATGGCCGCCGCTCAACGCCCAGCTCAAAATCGGCACGAGATCACGTGCCCCGAGCCGATGGTCGCAGTGGGGGCAGCAGGACCTGCCGAAAATCACCGCGCCGCCCGCCGGCAGGCGGCGAATTACCAAGCCGAGAAAGCTGCCGATAAAAGGTGCGGCCAGAAGCGGAAGAAGCCAGTCCAACCCGAGGCGTTCAAACATGGGCGATGAGGTGGTCCCACCTATTTGGACAGGTTGGCGGCGAAGTTAAGGTGTTGTCTAATTCCGGCTTCCTGGTCAATCTCTACCGTTCCTTTTTCCGGTCACCGGGAACAGGGTTGTCTCCGAAGTCGTTTCCAGGGTTTGGCCCGGATGCTTCATCATAGTGCCCTTGGGTTTTGGCGTCCCTAATGTATTCCGCGCGATGGCAGATGTTTTCCCATCTGCCCCGCAAACCTTAACGCGGGATCGTTTTGACCACCGTTTCGGACGGATATCCAGCGGCCTGGCGGGGCCGCGATTTTATTTCCTTGGTTATGCCATCACACTTTCTTTTTTTTGCGGCCATCGAAACGGTTCGCCGGTGATCAGCATTTTGTGTAGGACCACCGCCAGTTTACGAGCGAGGGCGATGCAAGCCTTTTTGTGGCAACCGCGCTTTTCGATCCGCCGCGCCCAGTCCTTCAGAGGATGTGCCTTGCGGACCACACTCATCAGGCTGTTGGCGGCCTCATACAAAAGGCTGCGTAGCATGCTGTCCCCATGTTTGGAGATGCGCCCAGAGTAATCCATCTCGCCGGACCGATAGCGCCGCGTTGTCAGTCCCAGATACCTTATAGATGAGACGGAACACTAGTCGGAGTCCAGCGCCCGAATTCTCCCCGTCTCCACGACCTCGACCTTGTAGCCTTCGATCGCGTCACCGATCCGCTCGACGAGCTCGGGCGTCTTTTCCAAGACGAGGACCTTGATGCAGGGCGCACCGGCGCAACGGCCCTCGCCGACGCCGACGACCCCGGGCAGGGCCATCAGGCGCGGGGTGTGCTCCTTAAGAACCGCCTCGATGGTCTTGTCCGGCACGGGCGCGCGCTCCTCCTGGCCGGCCGTTCCCAGCTGCGCCACGCC
>JAUXMA010000018.1 GCA_030623425.1 Rhodospirillaceae bacterium | reverse complement strand
TTCCTAAGCGGTCAATGCAGTGCGACTGCGTTTGCCCTAAGGCTCAGATCGACGGTTCGTCCAGCACCTTTGTCTTGTAATGCTTGGAACATTTCTTATAGGCGTACCACCCCGCGACGCCGCCGGCAACCAGCAGAATTGGCCCCCAGGCGCCGAGGCCAAGGCCGAGACCGAGGCTTAGCCCTTTTCCGGTCCAGATGGTTCCTGAACTGCCACCGAACAATAACGATTTCGCCGCGCCCGATTTCGCGGACGCCCCGGTTACGGTCGCCGCCTTTCCCGCCGCGGCGCCAGCAACGCCCTTTGCTCCGGCGGCCTTTACTACAGGGGCGCTCTTGGCGGTTAACGCCTGGCGAACGCCCTCAAGCTCAACCTCGGCCATGGGGGCCAAGGCTCCGGTTGCCGCACCCTTGCCTATCGTAGCGGCTTTTGCCGCGGCTGCTTCAGTTCCTACCATGAGAATACTCTCCGCAGTTTTTATCTGCGAGCATCAAGCCCATATTCCCCAGTATAACATTAAATCCATCGAACAATACACCCCCCCAGGGCAATCGACTGAAGGTTTTCATGCGGTAATGACTTCGTAGATGAACTGGTCATCCCACCCTGCGAGCTTTCGTTTGAGCCTGAGGCTATGTTTATGGGGGGCGGCGCGCAAGAGGTCGCTGGCCATGTGTTTGACGGTGGCGAAGTTGGCCGGAGAGTTTTTCTTTCTGATCCGGCATTCGTCGTCGCGGAAGACCACGTCCATGACCCAGTGCAGTCCGTTTTCGACGCCCCAATGTTGTCGTATGGCCTTGGCGATGGCGGGCGCGTCGGGGCGAGCGACGAGATGTGGAAGCGGGTTTGCGTTTGTATTTCACCGCCGATCTCGCGCCTGGACCGAACCATGACGAAGCTGTTCAATTCGGCCCATGGATGGCGCTCGCGCAGCCGTTGGATATCGCCGCAAACGGTATATTCCCGAACCTCCGGGCGGCCATGGTCCTTTTCCGTCGTGCTGTGGCGGTGGACCTTGGCATAGGCGAAATCCCGCGTTTCCCGTTCGC
This sequence comes from Rhodospirillaceae bacterium, assembly GCA_030623425.1. Classification (GTDB taxonomy): domain Bacteria; phylum Pseudomonadota; class Alphaproteobacteria; order Rhodospirillales; family 2-02-FULL-58-16. The sequence goes on along the minus strand of JAUXMA010000018.1, from coordinate 10,421 downwards.
TGAAGAAGAGTTCCACGTCCTCGCGCGGAGTGCCTTGGTTGCCCTTCAGGGCGAGCACGTAATCGGCCTTCTTATGGACGATCTTGGCGGCGATTTCCTTCTGGCAGCCCATGGCGTCGATAGTGACGATGGCGCCGTTCAGCGTCAGCAGGTCGAGCAGTTCGGGGATCGCCGTGATCCCGTTGGATTTGTCGTCCACCTTGCGCTGGCCCGGGACAAGCCCCTGGCTCGAACTCCAGGCCGAAATTATGTCGATCGCTGCCCTCCCGCCGGCGCGATCAAAAGAGCGCCGCAACGTCTTGCCGTCGATGGCGAGCACACCCGCGCAGGCCTCGTGAACCGCCTCGACCCAGGCGATGAAACAGCGCTGGAACCGCTCGGCATCCAAGGCCGCAAACACGTTTCCAAGCTGGTCGTGAGATGGCGTGGCGTGCTCGTAAGGGAGAAAACGGCGCAGAAAATCCAATTCCGTTGGCCGAAAAACGCCACATCCACCCAACCCTCGGCACCGCCCGCCTCCCGAAGTTGTACGGAGGGCAGGCCCAGGACCGCAATCAGGGTCAACAGCAGAATCTCATCAAGCGGATAAAGCACTTTCCCTTCCTGGCGGGGATCGTCAAGACCAGAAAAATGCTCAAGAAAATCAATACCTTCAAAATCAACAGACATCGTCGCCTCCATGGTTGACATGGAGACTTCGAATCACATCATCGTTAATTTTCCGTCACCAGCGTTCAGTCGATTGCCCTGACGGCATAGGCGTATTCGGTAAGGATCTCGTTGGCCTGCCGGATCTCCGCCTCCGCCTGCTTGCGCTCGCTCACGTCGCGGGTGATGCCGGTGAACAGGCGCCCATGCTCGGTCTGCAGCTCGGAGATGGCCAGCTCCAGGGGAAATGTGCTGCCGTCCTTGCGCTGCCCCAGGACCTCGCGACCGAACCCGATGATGTTGGCCTGGCCGGTCTTCAGGTATTTGGCCAAATACCCGTCATGGGCGGAGCGGTCCGGTCCGGACATCAAAAGGCTCACACTCTTGCCCACCAGCGTGTCCTTGGCATAGCCGAAGATGCGCTCGGCGGCGGGGTTTGCCAGCTGGATAATGCCCCGTTCGTCGATGGTGATGATGCCATCGACCAGCGTTTCGAGGATTTTCTCAAGATGCGCCTTGCTCTCGCGCAGTCGGCTCTCCATGCTGCCCGCCGGCGCGACGGCGGATACGTCTTGCTCCGAATTCAAATCTTGGGACTTGACGGCACCCATGGGTGCTCCTTGAGGCTTAATGACCGGCTTCCATGTGGCTTGGAGACCTTTGCAAAATGCAGTCCTCCGACGGGGAAGACTCTAAACAAACCGCCCAAGGATCACAACCTAATTAATATTGATTAGCAGTTGCATTCTCACTTTTTCCTATATAGGACCCCCCCGTAACCTTTCAATGGACATTCTTCCCAGATGACTCCTCAGACTGGGCCCGATGACAGCTGAAGATCGCGCCTCGGGGAACGGTGGACCGAGCGATCAGCCGTGTAGGGGAACGGATAAAGGGTGGAATGACCGTTTGTGGCTATACCCGGAAGTGACGGGAGCTCCGCCGGAGGTCTGCTTTCAGACGCTTGAGCTAACATCGGTGCGGGGACATCGGTGCGGTAAGCTATCGTCTGATTACGGGGCGTTATTTATGAGTACATGGCCTAGCGCGAGCTTCAAACGGCGATGGGAGTGAACGCCGGGTGGGCGAAGGGCCGTTCATGCTTTTCCAGGGCGTCGCCGCGGGCCCGGCGAAGGTCTTCGTCGGCGAGGGCCGCTAAGATAAAATCATCGAGCGGAACGCCGGGCTCCAGGTAGTCCCGGGCAAGGCCGAGGATCTGTTCCTCGGTCAGGGCCGGCCATTTCCGTCCTTCCGCCTTGATGGCGGCAAGGGCGATGGGAGCGTCATTTTGAAGCAGGCATCCGCGGCGGCTCAGGTAAACGAAAACCCGGTCGAGAACGGCGCCGCCATCCATCCCCATCTCGATGCCGTCGAGCCGCCCAAAGTCATAATTCAGGCCAACGCTCTCGGTTTGGTGCAGGCGGTTTTGCTCGCCGGCCGTCAACCAGGCGACGAAAAGGAAGACGGTGGTGCCGGGGGAATATTGCAGGGTCGCCGGGATCGAGCCGTAAGCGGTGAAATGGGCGGAATAGACAACGTCGTAATCCTGCAGCCAAACCCGGATCACCGGGATCGGCCCGCCGTCGATGTTGGCGAACTTCAGCGCCAGCCGTTCCGGCGACTGGTTGCAGCCGCAAGCGAGCACCGGCCGGCGGCATGACAACTCCGGCAAGGAAAAGTTTTCCGCTGTTTCCTGCCGCCCGTTGGCGAGAAGATATGATCGCTCGGGTATTCGGTAGGGGTAGGCCTTGGCGCGGTGAAGAAGATCGTCGTTCATCGCCAACGCGAGCCGGATCACCCGCCGCCGGTACCGACATACCGAGCGATGTCGACATCGTCGATCTGCTCGGGTTTAAGGAACTTTTCGGCGTATTTTCTGTAGACCCCGGACTTGAGGAACAGATCGAAAAGGTCGGCGTCGATGTGTTGATCCTTTTTCATGAAGGACAGGATGCGGATGCTTTCGCTCAGCGTCTTGGCCTTCTTGTAAGGGCGGTCGGCGGCGGTCAGGGCCTCGAAGATGTCGGCGACGGCCATGATGCGGGCGGGAATGGACATGTCGGCCTTGCCGAGCTTGCGCGGATAGCCGGTGCCGATCATCGTCTCGTGGTGGCCGCCGGCGTATTCGGGAACCCGCTTCAGGTGTTTCGGGAACGGAAGCTGCTCCAGCATGACGATGGTCTGCACGATGTGTTCGTTGATCTTGAACCGCTCCTCCGCCGTCAGGGTGCCGCGGGGAATGCAAAGGTTGGTGATTTCGCCCCGATTGTATTTGTGCTCCGGCACGTCGAGCTTGAAACCGTATGCTTCGTTGGCGGCGAGCGTGTCGACGCCTTGCCGATGGATAATGTGTTCTTCCTTGTCGGCGAGCATGTTTTCCTCGACGGGAAGGTCTTTCAGGGGGGCCCGGCTTTTGCGTTTCAGCTCCTCGTGGCCGACGCCGAGCCGGTCGTCCAGGGTTCGCGTCCATTTCAGGTCGGCGATTATCTTGATGCGGTCGCTCTTTTCCGGATCCATGAATTCACCGCCGAGGTTGCATTCGGCGATGAAGGCGAAATCGTCATCCAGCTCGGCCAGGCGGCCTTCCATATCGTTTTTCAACTTTTCGGGTTCGCCGGCGCCGGCGAGCAAGGCTTTATAATATTTGATTTCCACTTCCCGCTTGGCGACCTCGAAACGGGTTCTGACCTCGTGGATGCGATCGTAGATGGTTTCCAGTTTGGTCGCCTTGTCGACGACGTATTCCGGCGTCGTCACCTTGCCGCAATCGTGCAGCCAAGACCCGATGTGAAATTCGTAACGTTCTTCCTCGTTGAGGTCGAAATCCTGAAAAACCGGCTCCTCGGACCGACAGGCGGCATTGGCCAGCATCATGCTCAGTTCCGGAACCCGCTGGCAATGGCCGCCGGTGTAAGGGGATTTCGCGTCGATCGCCGAGGCGATCAATTCGATAAAGGAATCCGTCAGTTTCCTTTGCGCCTCCAACAGCAACTGGTTGTCCAGCGCCACCGCCGCTTGCGAGGACAGGGCCTCGATCAGGGGTTGGAGTTCGGCGCCGAAGGGAATGACCTCGCCGGTTTTTCTGTCAAGCGCGTTGAGCAGTTGCAGGACGCCGATCACGTCGCCCTCGTGGTTTTTCAGCGCCAGCGTCAGGAACGACTTGGACCTGTATCCGGTTCCCTCGTCGAATTTCTTGGTTCCCGAGAAATCGAAGTCCCCGGCCTCGTAGGCATCGGCAATATTGACGGTTATGCCGGAGAGGGCGACGTGGGTGCAGACGTTTGCGTGGTTGGGCTCACCCGTTTTCTTATCGCGCATGACCAGCGGCGGAAAGGGAATCTCCTTGCCGGTGGTGCCGCCCAAGGCGACGTTCAGGGAATTCGTCCGCATGATCTCGAATTTCAGGAGGTCGTCCTCGGTACAGAGGTAAAGAGCGCCGCCGTCGGCGTTGTATATGTTCATCGCCTCCAGCAGAATCCTTTCCATGAGGCGGTGGTGATCGCGTTCGGCCGAAAGGGCGATGCCGATTTCGATCAGCTTTTCGAAACTCTGGGTATCGTCGTCCCGAGATGTTTTCTTGGCTTGACCCGCCATCGTGGTTCCTTTCAATTGTCTTTAGAGCCCGCCCAGGCGTCGTTGAAAGTAGCGGAGAAAAAGGTATCGGTCTTTGTCCGCGAAAACAACCGGAGCGGCGGTTGCCGCCCGCAAAATGAAAATGCAAGCGAGCGCTGCCGGTTGACGCCCGGCGCCGCCGGGCATAGGTTCCACCGCCATGCCTCGGGAGCGCGATTACGCCCGTCACGCCAAAGCCTGGCCTTTCACCGAGGCCAGGGCCTTGCTCAAGCACGTTGGCGGCAAAACCCCGGAAAAGGGCTACGTGCTTTTCGAGACCGGCTACGGGCCGTCCGGCCTGCCCCATATCGGCACCTTCGGCGAGGTGGCGCGGACCTCCATGGTGCGCCGGGCCTTCGAGACACTTACCGACATTCCGACCCGGCTGTTCGCCTTCTCCGACGACATGGACGGGTTGCGCAAGGTCCCCGACAACATCCCCAACCGCGAGATGATGACGCAACACCTGGGCAAGCCGCTGACCTCGATTCCCGATCCCTTCGGCAGCCATGAAAGCTTCGGCCATCACAACAACGAGCGGCTGAAGAGCTTCCTCGACGATTTCGCCTTCGATTACCAATTCCAGAGCGCCACCGATTGCTACAAGAGCGGCCTTTTCGACGCTACCCTGCTGAAGGTGCTGGAACGCTACGACGAGGTGGTCGAGGTGATCGCACCGACGCTGGGAGCGGAGCGCCGCGCCACCTACAGCCCTTTCCTGCCGCTGTCGGCCAAAACGGGGAAGGTTTTGCAAGCGCCGGTCAGAGAGCGCGACGTCGATGCCGGCAGCATCGTCTACGAGGACGAAGACGGCTCCAAGGTCGCGACGCCGGTGACCGGCGGCCATTGCAAACTGCAATGGAAAGTCGACTGGGCGATGCGCTGGACGGCGCTCGGCGTCGATTACGAGATGTCGGGCAAGGACCTGATCGATTCGGTGAAATTGGCGGGGAAAATCTGCCGCATTCTCGGCGGCGCGCCTCCCGTCGGGTTCACCTACGAATTGTTCTTGGACGAGAACGGCGAAAAGATTTCCAAATCCAGGGGCAACGGTCTCGCCGTCGAGGAGTGGCTGCGCTACGCGCCGCCGGAAAGCCTGGCGCTGTTCATGTACGGCAAGCCGAAGGCGGCGAAAAGGCTCTATTTCGACGTCATTCCGCGCACCGTCGATGATTACTTGAACCATTTGTCCCAATTCCCCGGGTTGCCGGACGGCAAGCGGCTGGACAGTCCCCTTTGGCATATCCATGGCGGCCGCCCGCCGCAAGAGGACATCCACCTCGGCTACGGCATGCTCCTCAACCTGGCCAGCGTCTGCCATACCGAGGACAAGGCGGTGCTTTGGCATTTCATCACCCGCTACCGCCCGCAAGCGACGCCGGCAAGGGCGCCGATCCTGGACAAGCTGGTGGAATACGCCATCAGCTATTACCAAGGTTTCGTCAAGCCGGCGAAGAAATACCGTGCCGCCACGAAAGACGAGGCCGTGGCGCTCGAAGACCTGGCCCGGGCTCTGCGATCCCTGCCCCGGGACGCCGCCGCCGAAACCATCCAAAGCGAGGTTTACGAGGTCGGCAAACGCCATCCCTTCGCCGACCTCAAATCCTGGTTCCGGGCGCTCTACGAGATTCTTCTTGGACAAAGCCAAGGGCCGCGCATGGGTACGTTCATCGCCCTTTACGGGATCGACGAGACCATCGCCCTGATCCGCCGGGCCGTCGCCGGGGAGGACTTGGGCGCTTAGTGGCGCGCCGCGGTTATCGGCGCTTGGCGAAGGCGAAATAAAGTTGGCGCGCTTGCCTGAACAAAGGCCCGGCCGGCAAGGCGCGGTCTTCAATGCGGGTGCAGGGAGACAGCTTGTAGTAGTTGCCGGTGCCGAAAATTTCGTCGGCATCGAGAAGTTCCCCGAAACCGATGGTTCTTTCCCGAACCTCGACGCCGGCTTCGCGCATCAGGGCGACGACCCTTTGCCGGGTGATGCCGTTGAGGAAAGTGCCGTTGGCGGCCGGCGTATGCAGCACTCCTTCCTTGGCCATGAACAGGTTGGCATAGGAAAACTCGGCGACATCGCCGTCGGGGTCGAGAACCACCGCCACGTCGAAGCCCTTGCCCTGGGCTTCGCGCAGGCCGCGGGCGACGTTAGGATATAGACAGGACGCCTTGGCCTCGGTCGGCGCCATGTCCGGGGCCGGCCGACGGAAGCTGGACAGGCAGGCGGCAAAGCCGTCGGCGGGCGGCAACGGCGATTCCGAAATCATCAAGACGAAACGCGTGCTGTCCGGATCGGGAAGGATGAAACCGCTCTCGGCGTAGAACAAGGGGCAGATATAAAGTTCCGCCTCCTCGGCAAACATGCGGATGCCTTGCCAGGCCAGCTCCTCGATCTCAGGCCCGGCGACCGCCGGCGCCAGTCCCATGAACTCGGCCGAGCGCACCGCCCTGGCGCAATGCCGGTCCAAGTCCGGCGCCACGCCTTGAAACGCCCGGGCGCCATCGAAGACGACGGAAGACATCCACACGGCATGGCTTTTCGGCCCAAGAACCCGGGGATTTCCTTGCCGCCATTGGCCATCGACGTAAACCAGGCCCTTACCGATGTTTGTTTTCGCCATTGTCTTTCCACCGTTTTGCCGGGGAACGGCAAAAACAGCATATAAGCAGGCTTGGCGCCAGCCAACCGGTGGCGCGCCGTGGCGGCGGCGGCGCTTTAAGTGGCCGTAACAGAATAAATGAATCACCATCCTCCCTTCCGTCGTCATGCCCGGCCTTGAGCCGGGTATCCACGCGGTTGATGCCGAGCGTGAGGCCCGTGGATGGCCGGATCAAGTCCGGCCATGACGACGGAAGTGAAGTGACACGGTTATTTTGTGACGATCCCTAAGGCGGAGCTGAAAGGAGATCCCGGACTACTGGCTGGCCCAGACGATGCGAGCGATCCACTCGACTTCTTCGACGTTCAAGGTGCGATCGCCGTCGAGGGGATTGAACGAGAGGAGGTCGATCTTGCGGGCTGAACGCCGGCGCAGCTGCTTGGCCATTATTTCGCCGCCGATGGTCCTCACCAGCACGCGGTCGCCGCGGCGGATGTTGGCAAGAGGCGAAACGACCATGATGTCACCGTCCCGGTAAACCGGCTCCATGCTGTTGCCGCCGATCTCCAAAGCGTAGGCATGGGGATCGCCAAGGGCCGGGAAGGGAATCTCGTCCCAGGAGGCGCCAGCCGGGTGACCGGCGACGTTGAAGTAACCATCCCCTGCCGCCTGGGCAAACCCGATCAGCGGCACGTTGCGGTAAACCCCGATGTTTTCGCCGTCATCGACATAGGAAATAAACTCTCCCAGGCTGGCCTCCGTGGCCTTGAGGATTTTGGATACGCTCTCGGTGCTGGGCCAACGCAGTTTGCCTTCGCGAGTGATGCGTTTGCTCTTGTTGAAGGTGGTGGGGTCGAGGCCGGCTTTCTTGGCGAGTCCGGAGGCGGAAAATCCGTGTTCCCGAGCCAAGCGGTCTATGGCCCGCCAAATGTCCGAATGCGTAAGCATGGGAACATGGTCATATAAAGCGGGTTTTTTTGCACTAGGAATATATTATTAATTTTTATAAAATACGGACATCACGCCTATATCGGCGCGCTTTCCCGTCACCCCCGGCAATGACGGCGGGAGGGACGGCCTTAACCAACCTTAAAATGCTCCATATAAATCATTCCATAGTTATTGGTAAGAAAATTTCATAAAATCTCACCGATCGTTCAGAATATTTCAATATTCTTTAAATATTCTTGATCCATACAGCGAAACTTGATTTTCACGTTGATTAATGGTATCATAGTAACCATATGAATATTAAGCTCCGTAATGCGGGGATTGGCTCTGAGATATTTGTTTCCTTTTTAATTTGATTTTCATGGCCACCCGTCGGGGTGGCCTTTTTGATGCAAAGGAATGGCTGGTGATAGTGATGCTAGTGACGCTCCTGTTGCACCCGATCGCGGCAGCGGTTGTCCGGTTATGAAGGGTTTCTTTCAATCCGGCTCGCCGAAGCCTGAAGATCTTTATAGGTCCGTTGCCGAGATAGAGCAGCGGGAACGATTGATACAGATCATGAATGGTGCCGTTGGCCTGATCTTCCCGCTGCTGATCGCGGTTCAGGTGCTTTTCTTTTTGGTCATGGCCCTACTCTTTGGGGGGTCCGTATGAGTGCCATGGAAATTGACGCGATTGTAAATTGGATACTCCTTTTAGTCGTGATCATGCTTTGCTTTGATGTCTTAATGCGGCCGCGCCGATGACTGACGATCAACCAGGCAACTATCCGATGATGTCGCCGATAGTCACGCGAGAACAGGCGATAGCTCGATACATGTGGGCCAGCGCTGTCTTTGCCTGGAATAAGCCGGTGCCTATGCCGAAAGGTGCCGTAATGGATCAATACGACGAGGCGGTCGCGTTCCTCCAAATCCACGAAGAGCAATCCATGAGATGGATACACTGAGTATGAAACGCGCACTAACTCCGAAGCAAGAGTGGTTTAGGTCAGTATCGACAAATGAAAGTTTGGAACGGCGAGAAAAACATATTGTGTTAATCATGACCGCGGCGGTGGTACTAATCTTTCCAGCGATGGTCGTGTTCCATCTTGTCGTGGTCGCAGCCATCCTCTTCGACTGACATCTCTCCCTATCTGGTGGCCGGCGGCGCGAAACAAACAAGATGTCGACCGAGCCATTTTAAAACCCGTACAGCACGGTTACCCGTTGCTGGTCGCGGTACATGTGGTTGTCCTGGCGGCGATCCTACTCTTTGGGAGATCAGTATGAGTGGAGTGGAAATCGAGGTAATCTGGAATTGGATTATCCTTTTAGTCATGATCGTACTTTGCGTTGATGTCTGGACGCGGCGTGATGTCTGGACGCGGCGTGATGTCTGGACGCGGCGTGGCGATGACTATGATGGTTGGAGGTGGCACGACGATGATTATTGATCAGCAAGACCCCGGCAGTTATCCGATGATGTCGCCGATAGTCTCGAAAGAGCAAGCGATCGCAAGGTATTCCAGACCACTAGTGGCCTGGAATAAGCCGGTTCCGATGCCGCGAGCCATCGTCATGGACCAGTACGACGAAGCCGTGGCGTTCCTCCAAATCCACGAAGAGCAGTGCATGAGATGGATACATTGATGGAATGGCGAAACGCATGTTGATCCCAAAGCAAGAGCGATCATGTGTCATGTTTCGGTATCTGGCAGTCATTTTTACTGTTCTCATCATCGGTGGGTCCCCATATCCGTCGTCCGCCGCATCGCTTGTGATATGCGGGCAACGCGTCGACGTGGCGACGAAGCTGAAGCAGAACTATGAAGAAACGCCGGCCTCCATGGGAATTACCCGCAACGGAAACATTGTCGAAGTGTTTACTTCGAAAACCGGAACGTTCACCATCATCATGACGAAGCCCGACGGCCTCAGTTGCCTGCTTTCGGAGGGCGAGAGCTGGGAGGAACTTCCGAAAATGTTGGTCGGCGCCAAGATTTGATCGCTTCGCGGCAAGCCATTCCCGGGCGCGCCGGTGCCTTTGGCGTTTAGAGCGGTTTCAAGATTGGCCGGCGCCAGCCCGCTCTCCCGGCCTTGCCGCCGCCCGGCGCTGGCGAACGATGTCCACGACTTCGCCCGCCGCGGTCGGGATGTGGGTGCCGGGGCCGAAGATGGCGGCGACGCCATGCTGGCGCAGGAAGTCATGGTCGCGGGCCGGAATGACGCCGCCGCAGACGACCACGATGTCCTCGGCGCCGAGCCTTTTCAACTCCTCGATCAATGCCGGCACCAGGGTTTTGTGGCCGGCCGCCTGGGAGGAAACGCCGATGACGTGGACATCGTCCTCGACGGCCTCCCTCGCCGCTTCCTCGGGCGTCTGGAAAAGCGGGCCCAGGTCGACGTCGAAACCAATATCGGCAAAAGAGGTGGCGATCACCTTGGCGCCGCGGTCATGGCCGTCCTGGCCCATCTTGACGACCAGCATGCGCGGCCGCCGGCCCTCTTCCTCGGCAAAGGCGGCGACCCGTTGCCGAATCTTTTCGAAATCCGGGTCGCCTTCAAAGGCCGCGCCGTAGACGCCGGAGACGGAGCGGTAGCGCGCCCGGTGGCGGCTATAGACCTTTTCCAGGGC
>JAUXMA010000009.1 GCA_030623425.1 Rhodospirillaceae bacterium | reverse complement strand
TTCGCCGCTTTCAAGGCGCCGCGGCTGTCGGAACACAAGGCCAAGCCGGCGGCCGAGATCGCCGCCGCCACGACCACAACATTTTTTCTCCATTTCGTCAAATCCCAGACACCGGCAGGCTTGCTTTCATGCGGCTGACCATCCTCGGCCGCGGCAGTTCCCCCGGCGTCAAACGCTTGGACGACATCCTTTCAGGGCTTTGGATTGATTTTATAAATACCAGTATCTGATTGAAATGAAAGCATTATCATTTATTTCCCATAATATACATTATGCGACATTGTCATATCCCGAAGCCGCCCGACGATTGCGGCAACGGACCGCTTGCAGCCCCCATTGCCCGGCTCGTCTTAGCCTTGTCGCCGCCGGGCCATCCTCAAGGAGCAAATGATGAGCGCCAAGATGGACAAGCTGGTGGAGATCATGGCGCTGCTGCGCGATCCCGAGCGCGGCTGCCCCTGGGATGTGGAGCAGACGTTCGAATCAATCGCCCCGCACACCATCGAGGAGGCCTACGAGGTCGCCGACGCCGTCGAGGGCGGCGACATGACGGCGCTCAAGGACGAGCTGGGCGATCTCCTCTTGCAGGTGGTGTTCCATGCCCAGATGGCCAAGGAAGCAGGACATTTCGATTTTGACGGCGTCGTCGAAGCGATCCGCGACAAGCTTGTCCGCCGCCACCCGCACGTGTACGGGGACGCGGTGGTCGCCGGCGCCGCCGCCCAGACCCGGGCCTGGGAGGATTACAAGGCCACCGAACGCCAAGACGGCGCCGGCAAAAACGATGACGACGACGATGACGCCGGCGGCGGCGTTCTTACCGGCGTCGCCGGCGCCCTCCCCGCCTTGAGCCGGGCGCTTAAGCTGCAAAAACGGGCGGCGCGGGTCGGCTTCGACTGGGACCAGGCGGCGGCGGTGCTGGCGAAAATCGCCGAGGAATCGGCGGAACTCGAAGACGTCATGGCGGCCGGGGCCGATCCCGCCCGCCTGCAAGAAGAGATCGGCGACTTGCTGTTCACCTGCGTCAACCTGTCGCGCAAGCTCGGCATCGACCCCGAATTGGCGCTGCGCCAGGGCAACGGCAAATTCGAGCGTCGCTTCCGCCGCCTCGAGGCGCGGCTCGCCGCCGCCGGCAAAAGCCCCGCCGAGGCCTCGGCCCGCGAACTGGAGGCGTTTTGGCAGCAGGCCAAGGAAGACGAGAGAAGGCAAGGATAAGCAGCGATTTTCCCAGCCCCGGTGGCGGAGCCTGAAAAAGTGGATTAAATTTACCGGCATGAAAACGTTTCCGGCCATCAAACCGCCGCTGATTACGGCCCTTGCCCTGGTGGTAACGGCCATCCTCGGCGGCTGTTACATGCCTGCCCGTTTCGACGCCGAGATCGAGATTACCCGCCACGGTTTCTACAACATCATTTTCGATGGCTATCTGGTTTCCGTCCCCCTCTATGACGGCTTGCGCAAGGGCAAGATTTCGCCCGACGAGGAAAAAATCAAGGCGGCGAACCTGAAGACCGATTTGACCCGCGATTCCGCGGTCAAGGAATTCCAATACATGAAACAAGGACATTTCAAGGTTCATTGGGAGAAAAAAGGCGACCTGCTGCGCACCAAGATGGTGACGTTCCTCCGCCGCAACGTTAACATCATCAGCCTCAAATACGTCCGCACCACGGGCCAGATCACCATGGCGGGCACGTCGGTGGCCCCATCGCAGGCCAAGAGACTCGTGGCGATGGGCCTCAACATTGTCGGCGAACTCAGGCTCAAGACCGACGCCAACGTCGTCCAACACAACGCCACCAAGGTCAAAAAGACGAAGAATCGCAGTAAACTCTATATCTGGAAACTGAAAAGCATCTTCGATCCGTCGCCGAATCTGGTAATCTCGCTGCGTTGACGGACCGCCTCTTCGCGGAGCCCTGGGAGAACCTAAAAAAAACATGGACCCCGCCGACCGCCCGCCGCGACATTCCGCCGACCAAATCTCGAAATGGATATGGCTCGGTTTTCCCGTTTTGTTCCTCACCGCGTTATACGCCGCCGCTCTCTACGACGCAAATTTCTGGCACGCTTATCTGGAGAGCGAATGGGGTTTGGTCGAGAACGCGCAGATTGTGATCCTCGCCATCGCCCTGATTTACGGGGCGCGGATCCTGGCCCGTTCGGAAATCTGGCCGGGCCGGTGGATGGGCTGGTGGGCGGCTCTGATCGTCGCCGCTTGTGTCTATGCCATCGGCGAGGAGTCGAGTTGGGGACAGCATTATTTCGGCTGGCAGACGCCCGAGTGGTTGCTCGCCGCCAACGATCAGGGCGAAATGAACTTGCACAACGTTTCCAGCTGGTTCGATCAAAAACCACGCTTCCTTCTCGAATTCGGCATCATCGTCGGCGGCATCTTTCGCCCCTTGCGGCTTTGGCTGAGGAACCGCGGAGCGGCGGCCGCCTCCAGCTCCTGGATCTGGCCGACGTTGGTGACCTTGCCGACCTCCCTGTTGGTCGAAATCTCCCGTGTTCCGGATCGATTCTACAACTGGGGAATTTTCGACATCGGCCCGGATGGCGTACGGCACAGCGAGGTGCAGGAATTTTTCATGTTCTACTTTATCTTCCTTTATCTCCTCTCCCTTCACCGCCGCCTGACGCAGGCCGGCTCGCCGGCGCCGGCGAAAACGCTGACGGATTCGCCAGCAGCCTGATCAGGCTGGAGGTATCCCAACGGCCGCCGCCGCGTTCCTGGATTCGCCGGTAGTAGCCGTTGACGATGTCGGTGAGCGGCAGCGGCGCGCCCAAGTTCCTGGCCGCGGCGAGACAGATCGCCAGGTCTTTCAGCATCCAGTCGACGGCGAAGCCGAAATCGAACTCATCATCGAGCATGGTGTGGCCGCGGTTTGCCATCTGCCAGGAGCTGGCCGCGCCCTGGGAGATCACGTCGACCACCTTTTTTGCGTCCAGTTCCGCCTGACAGGCGAAATTCAGGCCCTCGGCGAGGGCCTGGATCAGCCCGGCGACGCAGATCTGGTTGACCATCTTGGTCAGTTGGCCGGCGCCGACGGGACCCATCAGGGCAACCTCGCGGGCGTAGGCCGAGAGCACCGGCCGGGCGCGCGCGAAAACCTCTTCGGCGCCGCCGACCATGATGGTGAGGGCGCCGTTTTCGGCCCCCGCCTGGCCGCCGGAAACGGGGGCGTCGAGAAAGTCGAGGCGGCGCTGTTGGGCCTCTCGGTGCACTTCCCTGGCGATCTCGGCCGAGGCCGTGGTGTGGTCGATGAAAACGGCGCCTTCTTGCATCGTCGCCAAGGCGCCGTCGGCGCCCAAGGCAACGCCACGGAGGTCGTCGTCGTCGCCGACGCAGGCGAAGACGAAATCCGCTTCCGCCGCCGCCGCCGCCGGGGTCTCGGCTACGGCGCCGCCGTGTTCCCCGGCCCAGGCTTCCGCCTTCGCCTGGGTGCGGTTGTGGACGGTGACGGCGTGCCCCGCCTTCGCCAGGTGTCCGGCCATGGGATAACCCATGACGCCGAGGCCGATAAACGCCGTCTTCAAGGCCGTCATTGCCATTTCTCCTTATCCCCGCTCGGCGTTGTCGCGACGCCAAGGCTTCTTTCGACCAACTTGCCCGGATCGGCGGCAGCGACCCTCCCCGCCCCTATTCATGAATGCAAGGATGAGCGCAAGGTCGACGCCTTGGCGTCGATTCCGTCGAAGTTAAGGCGATCGGATTCCCCGATGCCAAGGCTTTTCGCAACCCTTTGATCTCCACCGCCGGCCACGAAAAAATGTTACAATTCAAATATGACAGTCCGCCTAAAGCGCCGCCAAGACGGCGTCGAGGGCGTCCCAGGCGGCCTCGTCGGGGGCCAGCAGCAAATCCGCTTCGACGACCGAGGCGGCCGGACGGTAAGGCCGGCGCCCGCCGGTGAGGGCGCTGAACCCGCCCGCCTCGCGGTGTATGAGGACGCCGGCGGCATGGTCCCAGGGCTTGAGCCGCCGCGGGTAGTGGCAAAAGTGCAACTTGCCCCGAGCCAAGTCCTGGTACTCGCGGCCGGTGCAGCGGTAATGGACGATCTTCGCCGGCGTCGCGCCCAGGCCGGCTTGCGCCCGTGCCTGGAGCCGCTTTTTCAGGCGGTATCGCAGCGATCCGGCCATCTCGCCGAAGGCGGTCGGCGCCGCCGCCTTGAGCCGTTGACGGCCAAGCCAGGCGCCCTTCCCCACCGCCGCCCAGACGGTTAAGTCGTTAATGGGGTCGTTGATCCAGCCGGCCACCGTCGCGCCGCCCTGGCAGAAGGCGACGATAATGGCGAAACAGGGCTCGCCGCGGGCGAAGTTCTGGGTGCCGTCGACGGGATCGACCAACCACACCGGTTCCGGGCCGGCGAGCGCCGCCATCAGGTTCGGGTCGCTGTCGGCGGCCTCCTCGCCGACGACGACGCTTTCCGGGGCCAGCGCCTTGAGATGATGGGCAAGGCGCTTTTCCGCCGCGATGTCGGCGGTGGTGACGACTTCGCCGCTGGTTTTTTTGGTCACGTCGCCAGCGGCTAAATTGCCGAACCGGGGCATGACCTCGCGGGCCGCCGTCTCGCGGATGATCTGGGTGACGCCGTCGATATCGGGGATCATCCGCCTCTTTTCCCGCAACTCGCCGCCGTTGGGAAGGGAAAACCGCGTCCGGCCACGGTGGGAAGAGGCGGCGGTTCCTCTCCTTTGGCGACGCTCTCAAGCCGAATAGATTTCGCGGTCGCGGTGATAGGCGGTAGTCAAGTCGTCCAGCATGCGCGCCGCCTCGGCGTTGTAATCGGCGCGCTGCGTCAAGGCGCGGGTGACGAAGCAGGCGAAGGTCACCGCCTCGCCCTTGCCGCGCAGGCGGAAGCTCAAGGCGATGTCCTCCAAAATGAAATGAATGCCGGCGCGGGCCATGACATTGAGCTGTTTTTTCACCAAGCGGTTCTTGTCGCGCCATTTTTTCTGCGCTTGTGCGGTCGCCATGACGGTTCGCCTCGATTCTAGGAGAAGCTTGCTTTATTGCCGTCTGGTTATTCTACTAGTAGAAATATTTCTTGCCAAGAGCCGGTTCTTTTTTTTTGTCCTTCAATGGGGCTTCGGCCGCTGCCGCTTGGCGAGCCGGGCGGCGTCGGCAAAATCGAGGCGCACCTTGAGGCGGATGACGCCGTCGCCGGCGTGGCGCTCGACAACTTGGCCGTGATCGTAAAGCCAGGCCATGGTGGCGCCGTCGTCGGCGGCGAGCGCCACCTCGACAAGGCGCGAAGCGGCGGCGAGGCGGTCGTCGAGCGCCGCCAGCAGGTCCTCCCGCCCCTCCCCCGTTCGCGCCGACAGCGGCACCGCCGCCAAATTGCCGCGGCGCAGGCGATTGGCCAGCGCTTGCCGCGCCCCGGACCTCAAGAGGTCGATTTTGTTGAGCGCCTCGATCATGCCGTCGTCCATCGCCGCGTCGACGCCCAACTTGGCGAGCACGGCGAGCACGTCCGTCTTTTGCGCTTCCGCCTCGGGATGGGAGACGTCGCGCACATGGACGAGAATATCGGCTTGCCGGACCTCTTCCAAGGTGGCGTGAAAAGCGGAGATCAGCTCGTGCGGCAGGTCGGATATGAAGCCCACCGTGTCCGACAGGATGGCCTCCCGCCCGGACGGCAGCTTAAGCGCCCGCATGGTCGGATCGAGGGTGGCGAAGAGCTGGTCCCTGACCGTCACCCGGGCCCGGGTCAGGGTGTTGAAGAGGGTCGATTTGCCGGCGTTGGTATAGCCGACCAGGGCAACCACCGGATAGGGTACCTTCCGCCGCGCCCGGCGGTGGAGATCGCGGGTCCGTTTGACCTCCTGGAGTTGCCGTTGAAGGCGGCCGATGCGCCGCCCGATGAGGCGGCGGTCGGTTTCGATCTGGGTCTCGCCCGGCCCGCCCATGAAACCGGCCCCGCCCCGTTGCCGCTCGAGATGGGTCCACGAGCGTACCAGCCGCGAGCGCTGGTAGGTGAGCGCCGCCAGCTCCACCTGCAAACGGCCTTCCGCCGTCCTCGCCCGCGCCCCGAAAATCTCCAGGATCAGCCCGGTGCGGTCGATGACCTTGCAGTTGCAGGCCCTTTCCAGGTTGCGTTGCTGAACCGGCGTCAGCGCCGTATCGACCACCACGACATCGATATCCGCCGTTTCGGCGGCGATCAGCGCGTTTAGCTTTTCGACGCCGCCGGCGGCCAACAGGGTGGCCGGGCTGGCGCGGCGGACGCCGATGATTTCGGCGCCGCGCACGGTAATATCGATGGCCCGCGCCAAGCCGACGGCCTCCTTAAGGCGCGCCGCCGCCGTCCTGGTGCCCGGGCCGCTGGATCTGAGCCGCGGATGGACGACCAGGCAGGCCTCGCCGCGGCTATTTTCGGCGGGCCGATCCACTCAGATTCCTAAAGACCATGGAGACTAATCAAGGACTTCTTCTTTCTCCTCCTTATCCGGCTCAAACAGCTGAATCGGCACCGCCGGCATGATCGTCGATATGGCATGCTTGTAGACCAGTTGGGTATGGCCGTCCCGGCGCAACAGCACCGAGAAGTTATCAAACCAGGTGGCGATCCCCTGCAGCTTGACGCCATTGACGAGGAAAATCGTCACCGGCAACTTGTTTTTGCGGATGTGATTGAGAAAAACATCTTGGACATTTTGCGATTTTTCGGGTGACATCGGCATCCCCCCCTGGTGGTTATTTTTTAACCCGGCCGTTTCCAGGAAAATGAAATACCGATAGCGTCTTCCCTGGAACCGCTAACAGTTTCCGGATTCTTGTGTTTGCCGTCCGGTAAGGACTCGCGCCTGTCTCCTCCCGGATCGACAATAAGTTTACAGCTTCCCGACGAGCTTGCAAAGGGCCTGGCAATCGATGACGTGCACGGCGGGGGGATGGCCGGCGAACTCACCCGGCTGGGGGCCAAGCTCGCGCACCAACACCGGCAGGCAGCCGGCGTTCCTAGCGCATTCCAGGTCGATCTCGGCGTCGCCGGCTATCCACACTTGCTGGCCGGGGCTGACGCCGCTACCGGCCAGGGCCATCGCGACGGGGGCCTTGGCGGGTTTGTCCTCGGCGGCGTCATTGGCGCCGACGATGCGCCCGAAATAATCCCGCCACCCCAAATGCGCCGCTTCCCGGCGCAGATAATCGCCCCGTTTGTTGCTGACGACGCCGAGATAGAGGCCGGCGCCTTGCAGTTCCGCCAGCATTCGACCGGCGCCGGGGCGGGATTGCAGGCGCTCAAGGTGGCAGCCGGCGAAACGTCGGTAAAACACCTGTTCGGCTTCCTTCCACTTGGCTCCGAACAGGGCCGGAAAAGTGTTGCGCAAGGATTTCCCCACCCGCAACCGGATTTCATCCAGGGTCCAGGGAGCCAGGCCGAAGGCTTCCAGGGTGACGTTGAGAGCGTCGTGGATGACCGGCCAGGAATCGATCAGGGTGTTGTCCCAGTCGAAAAGGATCGCCCGCGGACGGCGGAGTTCCGGTGCCGGTATTCGCCCCGCCGCGGCGCTCACGCGCCGGCCCTTTGGCCGAACAGGTAATCGGCGTAACAGGCGATAAGCCGGCCGCAGATGGGGCCGACGCCGCCGCCGCCGATGGCGACGTCGTCGATCCTGATCACCGGCCGGATGAAGGCGGTGGTGCTGGTGATGAAGGCCTCGCTCGCCGTCTTCGCCTCGCCGACGCCGAAGGGGCGCTCGACGAGCGCAATCCCCTCCTCGCCGGCCAGTTTCATCACCGCCTGCCGGGTGATGCCGTTGAGAATGGCGGCGCTGATGTCGCGGGTCACCAGTTCGCCGCCGGCGGTGACGATCCATGCGTTGGAGGCGGTTCCCTCGGTGATCAGGCCGCCGGCTTCCACCAGCCATGCCTCATAGGCCCCCGCTTCGTGCGCCCGTTGTTTACCTAAACAATTAGGAAGAAGGGATATCGTCTTAATATCACAACGTTTCCAGCGAATATCTGGAATCGTGATGACGGCCACTCCGCGGCTGATTTCGTTGATGTCGAAAGGCCGCGTCCGCCGCGCCGTCATCACGCAGGAGCTTTTTGCATGGGCGGGGAAGGCATGGTCGCGGGGAGCGACGCCGCGGGTGATCTGGAGATAGAGAAAGCCGTCGCCGACGGTGTTGCGGCGGATCATCTCGCCCATAACCACTCTAAGCGCCTTCGGCGACATCGGCCAGGCGATGGCGAGTTCGGCGAGCGAGCGGCCGAGACGGTCGAGATGGCCTTGTTCGTCGACCAGGACGCCGCCGTGAACGGCGATGACCTCGTAGACGCCGTCGGCGAACTGATAGCCCCGGTCCTCGACGTGCACGGCGGCGTCGCCGTGGCGCACGTATTGGCCGTTCACGTAAGCGATTCGCGACATTCGCCGCTTCCTAGAGCGTGTCTATGTTTATAAGAATCGGCACCGGGCCGGTACCGACCAATCTTGAAATGCTCTATCGTCAAAAGTATTCCAGCTGCACGGAGAACAGATCCTCTACCTTGCGGACCGCCTCGGCCGCCGCGAACAGAACGATGCGGTCTTTGGCCTGGATGACGGTGTCGCCGCGGGGGGTGATCACCTGGCCGTCGCGGACGATGGCGCCGATGAGGACGCCGGCGGGGAGTTTCACTTCTTTTAACGGCGGCCCGACGAGGCTCGAAGTTTCCAGGGCCTCGGCTTCGATGAGCTCGCCGAAGTTGTCCTTGATCGAATGCACCGAATGGATGCGGCCGCGCCGCACGTGCTGAAGGATGGTCGATGTGGTGATGATGCGCGGGCTGACCACCACGTCGATGCCAAGGGAGGTGATCAGGGGCTCGTAAGTCATGTTGTTGATCAGCGTAATGGCGCGCCGGCTGCCGGAACGCTTGGCGAGGAGCGAGGCCAGGATGTTGGTTTCGTCGTCGTTGGTCACCGCAACGACGGTCTCGGTGGCGCCGATGTTGGCCTCCTCCAGGATCTGCTCATCGAGAACGTCGCCTTTCAGGACGACGGTGCGTTCGAGCTGGCCGGCAATCGATTCGGCGCGTTCTGCGTCGGACTCGATGATTTTGGCGATCACCCAGGGATGCTCGTTTTCGATCTCCTGGGCCAGGAACAGGCCGATGTTGCCGCCGCCTAGGATCAGCAAGCGCCTGGCTTCCGTCTCGTCGTGGCCGAAGGCGGCCATGGCGCGGAGCAGGTGCTCGGAATCGACGACGAAATAGACCTCGTCGCCGGCCAGCATCTGATCATCGGACTTCGGAACGATGGCACTGCCTTCACGCAAGATCCCGACGATGACGATGCTGAGATCGGGAAACAGCTGGGTGAGCTGCCGCAAAGGCGTATTGACCAAGGGGCAGGTGTCCGAGCACCTGACGCCCAAGAGCCTCACCTTGTCGTCGGCCAAGGGGATCATCTCGAAGGCGCCCGGCACGCGCAGGCGCCGGGTCACCGCCCGCGCCACTTCGATCTCGGGCGAGATGATGACGTCGATGGGCATGTTGTCGCGGGAAAACAGATTGGACCACATGGGCTGCAGGTAGCTCTGGTGGCGGATGCGGGCGATCTTGGTGGGAACGTTGAACAGCGAATGGGCGACTTGGCAGGCGACCATGTTGATTTCGTCGGCGTAAGTGACGGCGATGATCATGTCGGCGTCGTCCGCCCCCGCCTGTTCCAGGACGTCGGGATGCGAGGCGTGGCCGACCAACCCCTGGACGTCGAGGGAGTCGCCGATCCTGCGGATCAGTTCCGGCGACTGGTCGATGACCGTGACATCGTTATTCTCCTGCGACAGATGGCGGGCGAGACTGAACCCCACCTGGCCGGCGCCGCAGACGATAACCTTCATTTTCGCGAGACCCTTGCCGACGTGTCGGCCTTGCGCGGAGGACGGGCTTTTAGCCCGGGTTCTGCTGGTTTCCGTTATGGATGCCCAGTGACTTGAGTTTGCGGTGCAGCGCCGATCGTTCCATGCCGACGAAGGCTGCCGTCCGCGAGATGTTGCCACCGAAACGCTCGACCTGGGAATGCAGGTACTGGCGCTCGAAATTCTCGCGCGCTTGGCGTAGCGGCAAGGTCAGCATTTCTTTGTTCCTCGCCCAATCGCCGTCGCTCGGCGCGGCGTTGCCGAACTCGGACGGCAACATGTCGGCGCCGATGGGCTCGTCTGGCTTGCCGGGAGACATGATCAGCAACCGTTCGATGACGTTGCGAAGTTCGCGTACGTTGCCGGGCCAAGTGTAGGCCTGGAGAACGGCGATGGCGTCCTCGCCCAGGCACCGCTGCTGTTGGCCCAGGGCCTCCGCCGCCCGCTCCATGAAAAAGCCGGCGAGCATCGGAATGTCCTCGCGCCGGTCTTTTAATGGGGGCACTTGCAAGGGGACCACGCTGAGCCGGTAGAACAGGTCCTTGCGGAACCGGCCGGCGTCTATTTCCTCGCTGAGTTCGCGGGTGGCGGCGGCGACGACCCGCACGTCGACCTCGACGCGGCTGTTGCCGCCGACTCTTTCAAAGACCTGCTCCTGCAGGACGCGGACGATTTTTCCTTGGGTTTCCAAGGGCATGTCCGCTACCTCGTCGAGGAAGAGGGTTCCGTTGTGCGCCGCCTCGAAGGTTCCCACCCTGCCGTCACCGCCATCGCCAGGGCTCTCGGTGCCGAACAGCTCGGTTTCCATCCACTCGGGCTCCATGGTGGCGCAGTTGACGACGACAAACGGCGAACTGGCGCGGCGCGAGCGCGCGTGCAGCATGCGCGCCACCACCTCCTTGCCCGACCCTGCCGGGCCGGTGACGAGGACGCGGCTGTTCGTCGACGCCACGCGGTCGATGGCTTGGCGCAGTAGTTTGATGGCCGGCGAGACGCCGATCAGTTCCTCCTCGGTGCCGGCGCGGAGCCTCAGCTCGACGTTCTCGCGCCGCAAGCGCGACGCCTCGAGGGCGCGCTCGACGACCAGGAGCAGACGGTCGGAGTTGAAAGGCTTTTCGATGAAGTCATAAGCGCCCAGGTTAATGGCGGCAACCGCCGTTTCGATGGTGCCGTGGCCGCTCATCATCACCACCGGCACGTCCGGATGGTCCTTCTTGAGGACCTCGAGGATGCCGAGGCCGTCCAGTTCGCTTCCCTGCAGCCAAATGTCGAGGAGAACCAAGCTCGGCCGCCGGCTCTCGATACTGACGAGGGCGCTGGCGCTGCCGTCGGATTGGCGCGTTTGATAGCCCTCGTCCTCGAGAATACCAGAGCACAGAACGCAGATGTCGGTTTCGTCGTCGACGATGAGGATGTCAAGTGCCATGGGCGATGATGTCCGTTGCTACCTTCATGAGATCGGCTCGTTCGTCTGTCCGGGTTTCCCCGGCCCCGTCCGGGGCCGCCGGCTCTTCCGTCGAGCGGAAGACCAAGGAAACCCTGGCGCCGCCTTGTTCCAGGTTCTCAAATACCAGATCGCCATTGTGATCTTCCATGATTTTCTTGACAATGGCGAGACCCAAACCGGCGCCACCGGTGCGGGTCGTGACATAAGGTTCGTCGAGGCGGCCTTGCAGTTCGTCGGGTAGGCCCTTGCCGTTGTCCTCGACGGCGATGGTAACGGTTTTGCCGTCCTCGCCGCCGGTTTCGTTCAGAATAAGCTGGATCCGGCCCGGCGGCAAGGCATCTCCCGCCGGCGCCTGCCGTTCCTTCACCGATTCGGCGGCGTTCTTCAAAAGGTTGGTCAGCGCCTGTCCGAGTTGGCGGCTGTCGCAACGCATTTGCATGTCGGCTTCGGGCAGATTGTCGATGTATTCGATCTCGGGATGCCGGGTACGCTCGAAGAAAACCGCTTGCCGGCAGATTTCCTTGATATTTTCCGCTTTCAGCCGCGGATTCGGCATGCGGGCGAAGGATGAGAACTCGTTGACCATGCGGCCGATGTCCTCGACATGGCGGACGATGGTTTCCGTGCACGTCGCGAAAGTTTCCGGATCGGACTGGATTTCCTTGAGATACTTGCGTTTCAGGCGCTCCGCCGACAGTTGGATGGGGGTCAGCGGATTCTTGATCTCGTGGGCGATGCGCCGCGCGATATCGGCCCAGGCGGCCTTGCGCTGGGCGGAAAGAAGTTCGGTCACGTCGTCGAAGGTGACGACGAAGCCGATGATATCGTCGCCAATTTGCTCGGCGGCCATACGCACCAGAAGGGTGCGGAATTGGCCTTCGCGCATCAGCCTGATCTCCGCTTGTCTCATGCGCTCCGGGCGCTGTTTCAGCTCTTCGAGGAGGGCGGCCATTTCGGGCACCACGGTGCTCAAATCCTTGCCGATGGACTGCTCCAGGTCGGTGGCCAACAGCTCCATGGCGGAACGGTTGGGCAAATGGATGCGCCCCTCTCCGTCCAAGCCGATGACGCCGGCGGAAACGCCGCTTAATACCGTTTCCGTGAACCGGCGCCTTTCATCCAACAGACGGTTGGCGTCCATCAGGCCCTGCTGCTGCGTTTCCAGTTGGCTGGTCATGCGGTTGAAGCCGCGGCTCAAGGCTCCGATTTCGTCGGTCGAGGCGGAGGCGTCGACGCGAGCGGCGAGATCGCCCTTGCGCACCCGCTCGACGGCCGAGATCAGGTTGCTGATGGGATGCGCCAGCTTGGTAGCCAGCGCCAACCCGATCCACACCGCCGCCAGCAGCACCAGCAACGCCACCACCACGAAAATCATCACGAAGGTGATCTGGATGCCTTCCTGCTTTTTTTCCAGGCGCTTGTAGCGCGCCACCGCTCCCCGGGTGCGTTCGATATGCTCGAGAACACGGGCATCGACGAACCGTCCGACGATCAGGAAGGCGTCGACGAACCGGTTGAGCTTGACCACGGCGCGGACGCGGTCGTCTTTTTCGCTGGTGAGGACGACGACGTCGCCCTTGTTGGCCTTGGCGATCACTGGCCGAGGAACCAAGTCGAATTCCAGCGACTGGCTGAATCGGGAGCGCGCCAACACCCGGCCATTGCTGTCGACGACCAGGGCCTCGGGCAGGTTGCGTACTTCCGCCTGTGCCGACAGTACCTGGTTGAAGACGCGCGAGTTTCGCATCAACGTCGGGGCGTCGCGGTTGAGATCGTTGGCCGCCGCCAGGAGGTCCGAGCGGATGTTCTGCTGGTGTTCGTGCAGATAGGCGGTGGCGACGGCGTTCGAAGCCTCGAGCGCCGTGCGCACCCGCTTGCTGAACCAGGACTGAATGCCGAAGTTGAAAAACAGAGCCGAGAACACGACGACGAGAATGGCCGGCGTCACCGACACCGCGCTGAACAGGATGACCAGGCGGGTGTGCAGGCCCGAGCCGGCGAGACCCCGGCGCCGTTCGGCCCAGATGGTGACCAGCCGCCAGGCCACGACCGCGCCCAGGGGCAGCAGCAGGATGGCGTCCAAATAGAGCAGGAAGAGGACGGTTCGAGGGTCGGGGCCGGAGGGAGACGATTGGGTCATCGCCACCACCGTCGCCAGCCCCGAGATCACCGCCGCCGCCGCCAGGGCGAACGCCATCTTGCGGCCCAGGCCGACGCGGCGCGACCACAAGCGGAAAAGCTTGATCCATCGTTTTGGCGTTTTTGCCGCGCCGATCATTTGTTCACCCGGACCACGGGAATATTGTGCTCGCGGAGTTTCTTGCGCAGGGTGTTCCGGTTCAGGCCCAGCAGGTCAGCCGCCTTGATCTGATTTCCCCGTGTCGCTTGCAGGGTCAAGGTGAGCAAGGGACGCTCCACCTCCCTCAAAACGCGCTCATAAAGGCCGGTGGCGGGGAGACCGTCATCGTGGGCGGAAAAAAAGGCCTTAAGGTGGCGTTCCATGGACTGGGCCAGACCGTTGCCGTCGGGCCTGGCCTCGTCGGCGGGCGATGTGTCGGCCAGTTCCGCCTCGATCACGCCGACTCCGATGGTTTCCTCGGAATAAAGAGCCGCCAAGCGCCGCACCAGGTTTTCCAATTCGCGCACGTTTCCCGACCACCGGTGGATTTTCAACCGTTCCATGGCGGCGCCGTCGATCATTTTCACCGGCAGGCCCTCACTCGCCGCGGCGGCCAGGAAATGGGCGACCAATTCCGGGATGTCCTCGCTGCGTTCGCGCAGCGGCGGCAAGCGGAGGGGAACCACGTTAAGACGGAAATAAAGGTCTTCCCGGAACAGCCCCTGGCGGATCAACTGTCCCAAGTCGCGGTGGGTGGCGGCGATGATGCG
>JAUXMA010000214.1 GCA_030623425.1 Rhodospirillaceae bacterium | reverse complement strand
TTCGATGCGGCCGGCGCTGATGAGGGCGATGTAGCCTTGGGCTCTTTGACCGGTGGGACAGGCGTCGCGACAGGGGGCGACCCCGCGCTTTTCGATGGCGTAGGCATCGGGTGTGGCCTGGGGATAGAGCTTGTAGGCGGCCGGCCGCCGATCCAGCCCCAGATTGAAGCCGTTGGCGACGGGCACCGGGCAGACCTGGGCGCAGTCACCGCAACCGTTGCATCTGTCGGGGTCCACGTAGCGCGCGCGGGTCCGTACGGTCGCCGTGAAATCGCCGCCCTCGCCCTCGAGATCGACCAGCTCGCTGTCGGTGAGGATCTCGATATTGAGGTGGCGCCCGGCCTCGACGAGCCGGGGAGAGATGGTGCACATGGCGCAGTCGTTGGTGGGGAACGTCTTGTCGAGCTGCGCCATGTGGCCGCCGATCGCAGACTCCTTTTCGACCAGATAGACCTTGTAGCCGGCCTCGGCCAGGTCCAGGGACGCTTGCATGCCGGCGATGCCGCCGCCGACCACCATGGCGGCGCCGATTACGCCCTCCTGTGTCTTGCCCGCGCCGTCCATGGCCGCATGTTTCCTCTACGCTAAAAGATTTCGAAGTAGAGCCGACACTCTTCCGCCAGAACCTTCGCCTCGTCGGCCATGGCGAGTCCGGCATTGACGTCGAGCATGTGCGCGCCCGCTTCGACCTGGGCGATGGCGTCGCTTTCGACACGGCTGTAGTCGCCCTCGGTCATTTCTTCGGTGAGTTTTTTTTTGCCCAGTTGGGTTGATGCGCTCGCCAATGATGCAAAACGGGTTATCGCCTCCGATAACAACTTCCTTGGTGGCTGAACCGACGACGGTTTCGGGCATTCGTATTCTCCCTACCGCCGGCCCTGGGTTTCTCGGGCCGCCGGTTCCGGCGAACTGCCCGGGAACAAAAAGCCGGCCATGAAAGTCGCCGACAGCGCCGCCATAACCTGAATCACGATGAAGATCGCGCCGTCGATGGGCCTAACGCCGCCGGCGGCGAAGGTGAACATGCGGGCAAGGGTCACTTGCGGATTGGCGAACATGGTCGAGGACGTGGAAATGAGAAGTCCGCCCACCAGAAGGCCGATGATCAATCCTGCTTGCTTGCTTTTCTTGTGCATGCAGCCGTAGATGGTCAGGACCAGCATGAAGGTGCCGAAGAATTCGCCGATGAAGGCGCCGTCCGACCGGACGACATCGGAAATCGTGGCGAGTTCGAAGAATTCCTCGTGAAAAAACATCAGGTGGCTGACGGCCGTGCCGCTCAAGCCTCCCGCGAATTGAACGATGATATAGAGGATTCCGGTTTTGACGCCGATATCGCGTGACACCATCATCGCCAACGTGACCGCTGGATTGATGTGGCAATAGCTGACCGGACCCAGTATCTCGATCAGAACAAATAGGACGAACCCCACCGCCACCGCGTCCATGAGAACGGCCACGGCGATGCTCGCTCCGAGCACATGATAGCCGAGGATAATCGGCGAAATGGCCGCGACCACCAGAACCATCGACCCCAGGTACTCGGCCGACAATCTCTGTGACAATTTGTTATTCAACATTGACGATCTCGCTAACTATTTGTTCGGTTCCCGTTGGTGGGTACGGTCACTCTCTCCCACCTTATCCCTACCGATCCAGGCTCCGTCGATCGGTCATTCGAAGACGTCCGATTCCGAGATTTCCGGTGTGTCGATCGGATAGCGGCGGCATTCCTTGAACGCCTCCAACATGGCCCAGACATGATCGGTGGAAACGTCCTGGTAGACAAGGTGCGCCGGCTGGAACACGTAGCCGCCCCCGGGAGCGTAGGCCTTGATGAGCCGCCTGACATGCCAGCGGATTTCCGGGTTTGAGCCGTTTGGCAGCACCCGTTGGACGTCAAGGCCACCCTTGAACATTACCTTGTCGCCCCACCTTCGCTTGTTCTCCCGCGGATTTTCAAAGCCGGCCACCGGTTGCATGGTGGAAAGCAGATCGAAACCCATCTCCACGAAATCATCGGCGACGGAACTGAAATCGCCGCATGAGTGGTACATGACCCTGATGCTGGAGTCCTTCGCCTTCCATGTGTCGATCAGCCGCTTGATCCGCGGCTTTGCATGCGTTTGCCACAATGCCGGCGGGATCAGACGTCCGTTCTGAACCCCGATGTCATCGCCAATGCGGAGGATGTCGGTTCCGTGTTCGATGGCGTGGCAAGCCAATTCGCAGCAGTAATCGGCCAAGCCGTCGAAAAGCCGGCCGACCCGGGCGGGGTCGTCATAGAGATCGAGGATCAAGTTCTGCATGCCCCGAAGATGCGCCGTCGAGGCTTCCATCATGGTGCTTGAAACGTCGGTCAGAATAGCGTGAGTGTCCTTGTATCTCGAAACGACTAGATCAAGCTCCGCCATTCTCCTGGGTTCGTTCGGATCCGGCCATTGGTAATCGTCCAAAACGTCGCGGCTTTCCTCAAGGGGATGGACAACGGGGTTGTCGAACTGGTTCTGGCGTTCATAAACAACCCCCCATTCAGAGGTGCAGCGGTCGCCTTCCTCCATGACGCCGCCCCCGGCCATCTCCATCATCGCGTTGATACCCGTTTGGATGATGATAAGGTCATTTCCGATTTTTTCGGACAGGTCTCCACCGTAGGACACGGTTTTCCCTTCTGGCGCTTCGACGCCGAAAATCTCGGCAAGCCTGTTAGCGGTCTCCGCCGACCACCGGATACTCTGCGGCACCAAGTCGGGTTCTTTGTGATCGAGGGCAGTGAAGAAACGCTCCCTCGACCTCATTCCCTTGGCCATTCTATCTCTCCGCGATACGGGGCTGGATGCTCAGTTTGCTGCAATGAGTTGTTTCGCCATGTTGGCGGCGCTCGCCGCGTCGGCCGCGAAACCGTCCGAGCCATGTTTCTTGGCGTACGCCTCGGTCACCGGAGCGCCACCGCACAGAACCTTGAGCCCGTTATCGCGCAGGCCCTCTTCGTCGATTGCCTGTCGATAGCTAATTAAGTTGTCCGGTTTATGTAGCACACGAATTGACCGCTTCTGTTGGTGTTGTTGGGCCTGTGGGGAAGTGGTCAGGTCGGCTTTGCCGGGCTGTCCACTTATCCACAGGCCGGTCGCCGGCCGCATCAGGCACTTGTCGAAACGGATTGCGTATCGCCGGAGGCTACGGAACGCCCCTCCCCGGCTCAAGCCAATTTACTCTGACACCGCCCCCCTGGATGTTCCTCCGGCGGATCATTCGTGCTATTGTGAACATTCTCCGTTAATAATATCGGCCGATCGAGAGATCGCGCGTCAAGAGCGGCCGGACGGCCCGGCCAACACAGGGAGATTTCAGACATGAAAACGCTTATCAAAGGCACTGTTTGCGTCCTGGCAATTGTCGGCCTGATGGCCATCGGCACCACCGGCGCCATGGCCCAAGGCAAGATCGTCCTACAAGGCGCAAGCCAGTTCGACGAGAACCACGCCTTCACCCGGCTGATGCGCAAGTTCGAGCAGCTGGTCAAGATTTACTACACCGGCGATCGAGAGATCGAGTTCGTCATGCATCCGAACAGCGAACTCGGCCTCGAGAAGGATTACTTCGCCTACATGACCCAGGGCATTTCGGTCGACTACGCGGTGGTCGCCCCCTCGCACATGTCCACCTTCTCCAAGATGGCGACCCTGATGGACATGCCGATGCTGTTCCGGGACCTCAATCACTGGAGCAAGGTGCTGGGCGGCGACGCCTTGCAGCCGATCGCCGACGACGTGCTCAAGCGGGCCGACGTCATGCTGATCGGTTACGGCGGCGGCGGCGTGCGCAACCTGATCGTCAACAAGCCGGTGAAGAACATGGCCGAGATCAAGGATCTGTCGATCCGGGTCATGGGCGCGCCGATTCAGACCCGCATGTTCGACGCCTTCGGTACCGCGCCGAC
>JAUXMA010000341.1 GCA_030623425.1 Rhodospirillaceae bacterium | reverse complement strand
GCACACCGCTTCGTCGGCCATTTCCACATGCAGGGCGTCGGTATCGGCCTCGGAAAAGACGGCGACGGTTCCTATCCCCATCTTGCGCGCCGTCCTGATTACCCGGCAGGCGATCTCGCCACGGGTGGCGATGAGAATTTTTTTGAACATTATTCGTTTGGGAGCCATTCCCCGCTTGCAAGGATAAATAAGCGGAGGCAAAGACCCTACTTCCTCGTCAACAACTCCATGTGCCCCATGGCGAAAGCGGCGTGAACGGCCAGAACCGGGCTCCAACCGATCATCGGCGCGATGAACCAAAGATTGTCGGACGTGAAGGTGAAACTCAGGACCGCCAGGACCGCTATCGCCGCGAAGTAACCGACCAAGTGGTTGGCGAAGCCCCTGAGCCGGCGCCGGGCCTTGTCGTGGCTTTCGTTGTTAGTGTTGGCGGTCATCAAAGCGGAATATTGCCGTGTTTCTTCCACGGGTTTTCCAGTTTCTTGCCGCCGAGCATGCGCAAGGACCGGCAGATGCGGGGGCGGCTGTCGCGAGGCATGATGATGTCGTCGATAAAGCCGCGGCGCCCGGCGACCAAGGGGTTGGCGAAGGTTGCCCGGTATTCCTCGGTGAGGGCGGACATTTTCTTGCTGTCGCCGATCTTCGAGCGGAAGATGATCTCGACCGCGCCCCGCGGCCCCATCACCGCGATCTCGGCCGACGGCCAGGCCAGGTTGACGTCGCCGCGCAGGTGCTTGGAGCTCATGACGTCGTAGGCGCCGCCGTAGGCCTTGCGGGTGATCACCGTGACCTTGGGCACGGTGGCCTCGGCGAAGGCATAGAGCAGCTTCGCCCCGTGCTTGATGATACCGCCGTGTTCCTGGGCGGCTCCGGGCAGGAAACCGGGGACATCGACGAAGGTGACGATGGGAATGTTGAAGCAATCGCAGAAACGGACGAAACGGGCCGCCTTGACCGACGACGAGATGTCCAGGCAGCCGGCCAGGACCAACGGCTGGTTGGCGACGAAGCCGACCGTCGAGCCTTGCAGGCGCCCGAACCCGATGACGATGTTGCCGGCATAATCCGGTTGCAACTCGAAGAAATCGCCTTCATCGACGACCTTTTCGATCAGCTCCTTGATATCGTACGGCTTGTTGGGATTGGCGGGAACCAGCGTGTCGAGAGACTTTTCCACCCGCTCCGGGTTGTCGGAAGTGGGACGGACCGGCGGCTTTTCGCGGTTGTTGGCGGGCAGAAAATCGATGAAAAGGCGCAGGTTCAAGAGCCCCTCGGCGTCGTTTGCAAAGGACCGGTCGGCGACGCCGGACTTAGCGGTATGGACACCCGCTCCTCCCAAATCCTGGTGGCTCACATTCTCATGGGTGACGGTCTTGACCACGTCCGGGCCGGTGACGAACATGCAAGACGTGTCCTCGACCATGAAAATGAAATCGGTGATGGCCGGCGAATAGACGGCGCCGCCGGCGCACGGTCCCATGACCATGGAAATCTGCGGGATGACGCCGGAGGCGGCGACGTTGCGCTGGAACACCTCGGCGTAGCCGGCCAGCGACTCCACCCCTTCCTGAATGCGGGCGCCGCCGGAATCGTTAAGGCCGATGACCGGCGCCCCCACCTTCATCGCCTGGTCCATGATCTTGCAAATCTTGCCGGCGTGGGATTCCGAAAGCGAACCGCCGAAAACGGTGAAGTCCTGGCTGAAGACGAAAACCAAGCGGCCGTTGACGGCGCCAAAGCCGGTGATGACGCCGTCGCCGGGATAGGTCTGTTTGGCCATGGAAAAGTCGGTGCAGCGGTGCTCGACGAACATGTCCCATTCCTCGAAGCTGCCGGGATCGAGCAGAATTTCGAGGCGTTCGCGGGCCGTCAGCTTGCCTTTTTTGTGCTGCTCGGCGACGCGGCGCTTGCCGCCGCCCTGGCGGGCGCGCCTGCGCATGTTCTCCAATTGGCGGATGATGTCCGGCATTCCGAAAACCGACCTCGATTCGAAGATAGCTTGAAGGCGGGCTTTGACACCAGCGAAAAGCGGCGGGGCGGGCCGGCGTGATGTTTCGAGCGGCTGTCCCGATCCGATCTACGGCAAGGATTCCGTCATGGTTGAGGACGAGAAAGCAACCAAGAACCTTGAGGGTACCTACAAGGTCGTCCACAAGGATTCCCCGGAAGCCAAGGAACAGACGGAACGGGAGAAGAATGAATTAATGGAGGATTAGAGGTCGAAATGTCCCTACTTGTTAGCGTCCACAAAGGCCGCGTATTCGTGCAACCGGTCGCGCAAGACCCGGACTTCGACGTTGATGCCCCACG
>JAUXMA010000099.1 GCA_030623425.1 Rhodospirillaceae bacterium | reverse complement strand
GCGTAGGCGGGCGCGATATCCTTGAGAACCCTCTCTGGGCTTGCCGTGGGTCCGTCGGGATTCCTGCTCCTTGGTATCAAACGCCCGAAACCCCATCCTGCCGCCATTATGGGAGTCCACTTCCGCTTCGCCTTGACAAAAATCGTTATATTCCTTCATATATAACGCTTCGGCCGCCGGGGGTATCCATGAACAAAAATGGACATTTGAAAACGACGCCGGGCGGGCGCTTGCCGCCCTACCACGGCGCCGGCGCCGGGGTCCGTCGTTTTCGGGCTTTTTTCCGCCCGGCCGCCGGTCCTTGCCGCCTCGCGGTGGCGGTGGCCGCCGCCTGGCTGGCGGTGATGGTTCCGGTGGCCAGCGAGGCGGCCAATGGCGAGCGGGTCTTGTTGTTCGCCGCCGCCAGCACCACGGCGCCCGTCGAGCGGATCGTTTCCCTGTTTCGGTCGCAAGGCCTGGGCGCCGCCGCCGCCTCCTTCGCATCGAGTTCCACCCTGGCGAAACAGATCGCCAACGGCGCGCCCGCCGACATTTACATCTCCGCCAATCCAGGATGGATGGATTTTCTCGCCGCCAAACGGGCCATCGTGCCGGCCAGCCGTTTTGATCTGCTCGGCAACCGATTGGTGCTGATCGTGCCCGCCGGCAGCGTCCTTTCCTTGCGCATCGCCCGGGATTTCCCTTTCGCCGAAAAACTGGCCGGCGGCCGGCTGGCCATGGGCGATCCCGACCATGTGCCGGCCGGCATTTACGGCAAGGCGGCGTTCGAACGGCTGGGTCTGTGGCGGGCGCTCGCCGGCCGGGTGGTCAGGACCCAGGACGCGCGCGCCGTTTTGGCCCTCGTCGAACGGGGCGAGGCGGCGGCCGGCGTCGCCTACGCCAGCGACGCCCGGATCACCGACCGGGTGCGCGTGGCCGCCTCCTTTCCCGCCGCCAGCCACCCGCCGATCACCTACCCGGCGGCCATCGTCGCCGGCCGTGACCGGCCAGAGGTGCGGAGGTTTTTCGATTTTTTCAGGTCGCCCCAGGCGGCCGCCGTCTTCGCCGAGCACGGCTTCACCGTAATCCCCGCGGCGGCGCCCTGAGGACCGTGCCTTCCCGCCATGTGGAACCTCACCCCCTTCGAGATCGAGGCCGTGCGTTTGAGCCTGCGCGTCGCCTTCTGGGCCGTCGCCGGCAGTCTGCCCATCGGCCTGTTCACCGCCTGGCTGCTGGCCCGGCGCGATTTTCCCGGCAAATCCCTGCTCAACGGCTTTTTGTACCTGCCCATGATCCTGCCGCCGGTGGTCATCGGTTACCTGCTCCTCATCCTGCTGGGACGGCGCGGCCCCCTGGGGAGCTGGCTTTTCGATATCCTTGGCGTCACCGTCGCCTTCACCTGGAAAGGCGCCGCCGTCGCCTCCGCCGTCATGGCCTTTCCACTGATGGTGCAAGCCATCCGCCTGTCCCTGGAAGCGGTGGACCGGCGCCTGGAGCAAGCGGCGCTTACCCTCGGCGCCGGCCCGGCGCGGGTGTTCCTGACCGTCACCTTGCCGTTGGCCGCGCCCGGCATCCTCACCGGCACCATCCTCTCGTTTGCCCGCAGTTTCGGCGAGTTCGGCGCCACCATAACCTTCGTTTCCAACATCCCCGGCGAGACCCAGACCCTGCCGCTGGCGCTGTTTTCGTTGTTCCAGGCGCCGGGCGGCGAGGCCGGGGCGCTGCGCCTGATGATCATCTCCATTCTGTTGGCGATGGCGGCGCTCTTGGTCTCCGAGTTCCTGGCCCGGCGGGTCGCCGCCCGCATTGGCGGCTGAGAGCATGTTGGAAGTGGATATCAGCCGCCGCTTCGGCGATTTTCCCTTGCACATCCGTTTCACCGCCGAGACCGGCCTGACGGCCCTGTTTGGCCGCTCCGGCGCCGGCAAGACGTCGCTGATCAACCTCTTGGCCGGGCTCGAACGTCCCGACGGGGGCAGGATCGAGATCGACGGCCACGTGCTTTTCGATGCCAGCGAAGGCGTCGATCTGCCGCCCGAGAAACGCCGCCTTGGTTATGTGTTCCAGGAACCGCGCCTGTTCCCCCATATGAGCGTCTTGGGCAACCTGAGCTACGGCATGCGCCTGAGACCGGCATCGGAACGTCATCAGGATTTCCACCAAGTGGTCGACATGCTGGACCTGAAGCCTTTTCTCGACCGGCGGCCGAAAACGCTCTCGGGCGGCGAGAAACAACGGGTGGCCATCGGCCGCGCCCTGCTGGCCAGCCCCCGGCTGTTGCTCATGGACGAGCCCCTGGCGTCGCTGGACGCGCCCAGAAAGAACGAAATCCTGCCGTTCATCGAGCGCCTGCGCGACGAGGCGAACCTTCCCATCGTCTACGTCAGCCACGCCTTGGACGAGGTCATCCGCCTCGCCGATACCTTGGTCATCCTGTCCGAAGGCAGAGCCGTCGCCTCGGGATCCGTCGAGCAGATCATGAGCCGCCTGGACTTGAGGCCGCTGACCGGACGCCACGAAGCCGGCGCCGTCTTTTCGGCGGCCGTCGTCGCCCAGGACGACACCTTCGGGCTCACCGAACTCGCTTTCGCCGGCAACCGGCTGCTGGTGCCGCGTCTGCGGATGCCGGAGGGAACCTCCCTTCGCGTCCGCATCCGCGCCCGCGACGTTTCCCTGAGCCTGACGCCACCCGCCGACATCAGCGTGCTCAACATTTTTCCCGGCCGGATCGAGGAAATCGGCGCCGACGGCGGTCCGCAGGCCGACCTATTGGTCGATATCGGCGTTCCCCTGATCGCCCGCGTGACCCGGAAATCCCTGCACGAGCTCGACCTCAAGCCCGGCAAGAAGGTGTACGCCCTGGTCAAGGCCGTCGCCGTCGACCGTCCCAGCCTGGGCCAGCGCGGCACGGAAATGCGGTCTTGACAGGAAAACTTGGATTCTGCGAACGGTTATGATAATCATATTCAATTATCATTGAGTTTTGTTGAGACAAATTCGCAGAAAAAAGAGCCTCTCGGCTGTCGGGCTCGATAAAATATCCAAGGAGGATACAATATGATGAAATCGTGGTATTGGCGTGTCGCCGCGGCTTTCCTGGGCGTCGTGACCCTTCATCTGGTTGCCGTGGCGCCGGCGTCCGCCGGCGAGGTCAATCTTTATTCATCGCGCCAGCCATTTCTCATCGAACCGCTGCTCGACGCCTTCACCAAGGAGACCGGCATCAAGGTCAACATGGTGTATCTGAAAAAGGGGATGCTGGAACGGCTCAAGGCCGAGGGCTTGAACAGCCCCGCCGACGCCATTCTCACCGCCGATATCGGCAGACTCCACAACCACGCCAAGACCGGCCTGTTGCAGCCGGTGACATCGAGCCTGCTGGATGCCAACGTTCCGGCTCAGTACCGCCATCCAGACGGTCTTTGGTACGGGCTTACCGTCCGGGCGCGCGTCATTTTCGTTCACAAGGAGCGGGTCAAACCCGGCGAGGTGACCTCTTACGAGGACTTAGCCGATCCCAGGATGAAGGGGCGGGTGTGCACGCGCTCGGGCAAGCATGCCTATAACGTCTCGCTGCTGGCCTCGATCATCGAGGCCAAGGGGAAAGCGGCGGCGGCGGACTGGGCCAGGGGATTGAAGGCGAACCTGGCGCGCCGGCCGCAGGGCAACGACCGCGCCCAGGTGAAAGCGGTTTTCGAAGGCGAATGCGACGTCGCGCTCGGCAACACCTATTACATGGGCAAGATGGCGACCAACGAAAAAGAACCGGTGCAGAAGAAATGGGCCGCCGCGGTCAGGATCATCTTTCCCAACCAGGACGGCCGCGGCGCGCACGTCAACATCAGCGGCGCCGGTGTCACCAAAAGCGCCAAGAACAAGGACAACGCCATCCGCCTCATCGAGTTTCTGAGCGGCGATTTCGCCCAGAAGATCTATGCCGAACGAAACTTCGAATATCCGGTGAAAGCCGGCGTCCCGCTTCACCCGATGGTCGCTTCCTGGGGCGAGTTCAAGGCCGATAAAGCCTTCCTGGCGAAGGTTGCCGAGCAACGCATCACGGCAACTCGAATCATGGACCAAGTGGCTTTCAACAACTGAAGAAGGCCCTCGAGGCCGACGGCGGCCGCCGGGGCGGCAACACTCCCCCCTCCTTCCCTGGCGGCCGTCATGGCGGCCTGGCGTCCGGACTGGCGGGACTTGCCCGGGTGAAATCATGACGCGGGGGTGGGGCAAGGATTGATGCTGAAATGACCTCCATGGTGGCAAGAACGGCCGGCGCCGCGTGGCGCCGGACGGACTGGCGCTCGTGGGCCAACGGCTGGACGCTGGGCACGATGGCCATTGCCTTGGCGGTCATGGTTCCGGTGATCGCGGTGATTACGCTTGCCTTCAACCCCAGCGACGACATCTGGCGGCATCTGGCCTCGACCGTCTTGCCCCTGTACATCGGAACCACCCTGCAACTCATGGTCGGCGTGGGCATTGGGACGTTTGTGATCGGCGTGGGCTCGGCCTGGTTGGTGACCATGTGCCGGTTTCCCGGCCGGCGCGTCTTCGAATGGGCGCTGCTGCTGCCCATGGCGGTGCCCGCCTACGTCATCGCCTACGTATACACCGACATCCTGGAGTACGCCGGTCCGCTGCAAAAGGGATTGCGCGAGGTCTTCGGCTGGACCGGCAAAAGTCAATACTGGTTTCCCGAAATCCGCTCGCTGGGCGGCGCCGTCTCGATGATGACCTTGGTGCTTTATCCATACGTCTACATGCTTTCCCGCGCCGCCTTTCTGGAACAGTCCGTTTGCGTGCTCGAGGCCAGCCGAGTGCTGGGGCGGGGACCGTGGCGCAGTTT
The DNA here is from genome assembly GCA_030623425.1 of Rhodospirillaceae bacterium. Taxonomy (GTDB): domain Bacteria; phylum Pseudomonadota; class Alphaproteobacteria; order Rhodospirillales; family 2-02-FULL-58-16. The sequence continues at coordinate 1,535 of JAUXMA010000099.1, read as the reverse complement.
CTTTTCGGTGGCCCTGCCGTTGGCGCGGCCAGCCATCGTTATCGGGGTGTCGCTGGTTCTGATGGAGACGCTGAACGATTTCGGCACCGTCGATTTTTTCGCCGTCAATACCTTCACGCTCGGCATTTTCGATGTCTGGCTGAACATGAACAATGTCGCCGGAGCGGCCCAACTGGCGTCCCTGCTCTTGCTTTTCGTGGTGGCGCTGATTTTTCTGGAGCGCTTCTCGCGGCGCAAGCAGCGCTTCCATCACACCACCACCAAGTACAAGGCGTTGCCCGGTTACCGGCTCGCCGGGACGCTCGGAGCGCTGTCCTTCGCCGCCTGCTTTATCCCCGTGTTGTTGGGTTTTCTGCTGCCGAGCGGGGTGCTCGCGGCCTACGCCGTCACCTATTTCGATGATGCCGCCAACCCGGCCGTTCTGGCCCATGCCGTCAACAGTGTCATGTTGTCCTCTTTGGCGGCGGTCCTGGCCGTGGCCGTGGCCATTTTCATGGCCTATGGCGTGCGGATCAAGGGCGGAAAGGTGCTCAAAGCGGTGGCCCGACTGGCCAGCATGGGCTACGCCGTGCCCGGTTCGGTGCTGGCGGTCGGCGTCATTGTCTCTCTCGCCTCGCTGGACAACGCCATAGACGGGTTTTTCCGCGAAACGTTTGGAATTTCCACCGGGTTGTTGTTCAGCGGCACCATCGCGGCGGTCACTTTTGGATATCTTGTCCGCTTCCTGGCCTTGTCGTTCGGGACCGTGGAGGCCAGCCTGAACAAGGTGACCCCCAACATGGAAGGGGCCGCCCGCTGCCTTGGTCACGGGCCGTTCAGCACCATGCGGCGCGTGCATGTGCCGCTCATCAAGAGCAGCGTGCTGACGGCGGCGATCCTGGTTTTCGTGGATTGCATGAAAGAGCTTCCCATGACCGTCATCCTACGGCCGTTCAACTTCCAAACCCTGGCCACGTTCGTCCACCAATACGCCTCGGACGAGCAGTTGGGGGAAGCCTCTCTGGCCGCCCTCGCCATCGTCGGGACGGGCATTCTGCCGGTTTTGTTTCTGAGCATGGCCATCGCCCGTTCGCGGCCCGGCCATGGCAGGCAAGGAAAAATGTCATGATGAAAGGACTCCACGTTCACGGCGTTTCGCACGCCTTCGACGGCCATCCGGTCCTAGACAACGCTTCCCTTACCATCCCCGCCGGCGAGCTGGTCTGTCTTTTGGGACCGTCCGGAAGCGGCAAGTCGACGTTGCTGCGCATCGCCGCCGGCCTGGAAAGGCTGCAGCGGGGCCGTATCACCATCGACGAGCAGGTGGTCGCCGAACCGGGCACCCACGTTCCGCCGGAAGACAGAGGGATCGGGCTGATGTTTCAGGACTACGCGCTGTTCCCGCACCTGACGATTGTCGACAACGTGACCTTTGGATTATCACGCCGGCCACGGCATCGGGCGCGGAAACGGGCCATGGAGATGCTGGAACAAGTGGGCATGGAGGGCCATGCCGGAAAACATCCCCATATGTTGTCGGGAGGCCAGCAGCAGAG
>JAUXMA010000095.1 GCA_030623425.1 Rhodospirillaceae bacterium | reverse complement strand
CAGCCACCCAAAGACAGGCGAGAACGGCGAGCGCCGTGATCAGGCCGATCCCAACGGCTCGTCGCGAGGCCGGGTCCCAAACCTGATGGAAGGCTTTAAAAAAGGCTATTAACATATTTATTGTCAGGAATTCGTAAAACGCAAAGACGATGGCCGCGCCGAAAGGAGCACCGCTCGGAAAGGGATACGGGGCATTGCCTGGTCGGGACGATTGCGGCGATCCGGCGGCCAAGAATCGTCCCGGCCTCTCGTGCCGGCGGCGCGTCTCTTTCCCGGTCGGGGCATCAACAAAAGGAGAGTGACACGGCGGCGGCGATAAACGTCCTTCCGGGGATTTTTGAATTCCCTGGAAAAACCAACGGATAACGGCAAGCTTTCCGGCCCCTGATTATTTGAAAAACCTCTCCCAGAAGCTCTTGCTTTTGGGCTTGCGGTCTTTTGAGCGTTGGATGGTCGGGGGCGGCGGATTGTGGTCGGTGATGGGACGTCCCATGGCCTTGGCGTTGCGGATGCGGCGCGCTTCGGCATCGGGATCGAGGGCGACGCCCTTCTCTTTCTGTTTGCGCCAGAACAACAGCTTGTCGGCGAACAGTACGCCTTGATCCGTGAATATGGATGTTTCCTGGTTGATGGTGGCGCGAATGTTGGGGTCGGCGTCGAGCCCGCCGGCATCCCTCAAGAGCGCCATCACTCCCGGGCTGCCGGCCACGAAATTCGCCGATGCGCTGGGAGTTGCCGCGGCGCCGCTTATATTGGCGCCATCGTCGCGCTGGCCCGTAATGGCTTCCTTGGCTTCTTTCCTGGGAACGACGTCTTGCGGGCGCGTCGCCCCCGGGACCGGCGGCCGCAGGGCATAATTCGGCGGCAGGCTCAAGGGCGCCCGTGAATAGACGGCGAATTCATCGGGGGAGTTCTTCGGCGGCGAGAACACACTCTCCACGTCCTCGCAGCCGCCGACCATGACCACGGCGATGAAAATGGCGATGACCCATCGGCTCCTAATCATCACTCATCGAACATCCGATTTTTCCACCCCTCGATTATTTTTAGGCTTTTCCGGCTTCATAAACAAGGAATCTATTATCAGAATCGCGGCGCCGACGGTGATGCCGGTATCCGCCAAGTTGAAAGCCGGCCAGTGGTATCCGGCAAGGTGAAAATCCAGGAAATCCGCCACCGCATGCTGATCGCGAAAAAGTCTGTCGATGACATTGCCAATCGCCCCGCCGATGACCATGCCGATGGCGTAGCCCAGCAAAAGTCCATCGACCCGGCTGAGCCAGATCAGCAAGGCGACGACGATAGCCAAGGCGACGAAGGGCAAAAGCCAAAGGTTGAGCGCTGAATCAGAGTTGAAAAGGCCGAAACTGACCCCCCGGTTCCAGCCGAGGACAAGATTGAAAAAAGGCGTCAATGGGATGACGCGGGGCGGCTGCATGACGATTTCGAGAATCCACCATTTGGTACCCTGATCGAGCCCCAAAACCAGCGCCGCCGCCGCCAATCCCGGCCAAAAAGGACGCTGGACTTTCATCGCCGCACCGGCGAATTCGCCGCCGCCGTCATTTCGCCGCCGCCATCAGGTGGCGAACGGCGCCGGCGCAACGGCCACAGACCTCGGGATAGTCGGAATCGCCGCCCACATCGTCGACAACCTTCCAGCAGCGCTGACATTTTTCCCCCCCGGCGAGGCGGACTTCGACGGCGACGCCGGGGACCTCTTGCGGAAGGGAAAAGAGATCGGCATTATCCGCAAAATGCTGGTCGAAAGCCTTCACCTCGACGCCGGAGGTGATGCAGATTTCCGGCCAATCGACACCTTTGAGAACTTCGTGATAGCGGCTGTCGGCGAAAACCACCGGCGCGGCCTGAAGGCTCGATCCGATTTTCTTGTCGGCTCGGGCCACTTCGAGCGCTCCCGTCACGACTTTGCGCAGGTCCCGGATCAGCAGCCATTTGCCGGCAAGGACATCGTCGCGCCAATCCTCGGGGACCTCCGGGAATTGACGAAGATGAACGCTTTCGCCCTCTCCGGGGTTGCGGGCAAGCCAGGTTTCCTCCGCCGTGAAGCAGATGAACGGCGCCAGCCACGCGGTCAGGTGGTCGAACAGACGATCGAGGACCGTGCGCGCCGCCCGGCGGGTCGGGGAATCCGCCCGGCCGCAATAGAGACTGTCCTTGCGGATGTCGAAATAAAAGGCCGACAGGTCGGCCGCGCAGAAGTTGTGCAGCTCGGCGAACAGGGGATGGAATTGCAAATCCCCGCAGGCCCGGCGCAGCATGCGATCCAGTTCCCACAGCCGGTGCAAGACCCAGCGCTCCAACTCCGGCATTTCGGATTCGCCCAAACGTTCGCTTTCGTCGAAACCGTTCAGGTTGCCCAACAGGAAGCGCAGCGTGTTGCGCAAGCGCCGGTAGATGTCCGAGTGCTGTTTCAAAATATCGGGGCCGATGCGAAGATCTTCCGAATAATCCGAACCGACCACCCAGAGGCGCAAGATGTCGGCGCCATACTTGCCGATCACCTCCTGGGGCGAGACGACGTTGCCCAGGGACTTGGACATCTTCTGCCCGTCCTCGGCCATGACGAAGCCGTGCGTCAGCACCGCCCGGTAAGGAGCCTGGCCACGGGTTCCGCAGGATTCCAAGAGCGACGATTGAAACCAGCCCCGGTGTTGGTCCGTTCCTTCGAGGTAGAGCGCGGCCGGCCATTCGAGATCGGGACGGGGTTCCAGAACGAAGCTATGGGTGGCGCCCGAATCGAACCAAACGTCGAGAATGTCCATGACCTGGACGAAATCGCCGGCGGCGTATTCGGGGGCGAGAAACCGCGACGGGTCGGACGTGAACCAGGCATCCGCCCCTTCCGCCTCGACCGCTTCGACGATGCGCTCCAGCACCTTGGGATCGCGCAACGGCTGGCCGCTGCCCTTGTCGACGAAGACGGTGATCGGCACGCCCCAGGCGCGTTGGCGCGACACGCACCAATCGGGCCGGGACTCGACCATGCCCCGCAGGCGCGTTTTCCCCGAAGGAGGAAAAAAACGGATCTTATCAACGGCCTCGAGTGCCGTCCGGCGAAGGCCCGTCTTGTCCATGCTGATGAACCATTGCGGCGTGTTGCGGAAGATCAGCGGCGCCTTGGAACGCCAGGAATGAGGATAGCTGTGGGTGAGCCGGCCCGACGCCAGCAAGGCGCCGGCCTGGCGAAGCGCCGCCACCACGGGCTCGTCGGCCTTGAAAACATGCAGGCCCGAGAACAACGGCACCTGGTCAAGGAAACGGCCGTCGTCATCGACCGTTTCGGGCACCGGCAGACCGTGCCTTGTTCCCAGTTTCCAGTCGTCGGAGCCATGGCCCGGGGCGATGTGGACGAAACCGGTGCCGGTGTCGATATCGACGAAATCGGCGGCCACAACCGGCACCTCGAAATCATAACCATTGCCGTGCAGGGGATGACGGCAAACGGTGCCGGCGAGGTCGTCGCCTTTGCAGCGGTGGACGACGACATACTCGGCAATCCCGGCGGCGGCGGCCATATCGGCAAGCAACGCTTCGGCAACGATCAATGTTTGGCCGGCCGCCGCCGAGCCGCCCTCGGCGGTCCGTTCGACCTTGATGAGCGCATAATCGATGGCGCCGCCGTAAGCGACCGCGCGGTTGCCGGGAATCGTCCACGGCGTCGTCGTCCAGATGACAATGGCGGCGCCTTCGAGTTCCGGCGTCGCCGCCTTGGCGACGGGGAAGCGGACGAAAATGGTTGTCGAGGTATGGTCGTGGTATTCGACCTCGGCCTCGGCCAGCGCCGTTTTTTCCACCACCGACCAGAGGACCGGTTTGGCTCCCTTGACGAGCGATCCATTCATCAAAAACTTGCCGAGTTCGCGGACGATCTGCGCCTCGGCGGCGAAGGTCATGGTGGTGTAATGATTGTCCCAATCGCCGATGACGCCCAAGCGCTTGAATTCATCGCGTTGGACGTCGATCCATTTTTCGGCGAATTGGCGGCATTCCCGGCGGAACTGGACGATGGGGATGTCGTCCTTGTTTTTTTTGGCGCGCCGGTATTTTTCCTCGATCTTCCACTCGATGGGCAGGCCGTGACAGTCCCAGCCGGGAACGTAAATGGAATCCTTGCCGGCCATTTGCCGACAACGATTGATCACGTCCTTCAAGATTTTGTTCAACGCGTGGCCGATGTGCAAATGCCCGTTGGCGTAAGGCGGGCCGTCATGAAGAATGAACTTTTCCCGCCCCTTGCCGGCTTCGCGCTGGCGGCGGTAAAGGTCCATGTCGTCCCATCGCTTGAGGATTTCGGGTTCAAGGCTGGGCAAGCCCGCCTTCATGGGAAAATCCGTGCGAGGAAGAAATACGGTCGATTTATAGTCTTGGCTCATTTGATCGCTTTCGGGCTCTTCCCGTCTCGGTGGTTTTCATTGACCCGTCAGAATGTCCCATGCGCGGGCGCAGTCGTCGGCGATTTGTGCCTTTAAATCGTCGAGCCCGTCAAATTTCTTTTCGGCCCGCAAATAATCGACCAGCCGCACCCGCAGGTGCCGGCCGTAGAGATCGCCGTCGAAATCGAAGAGATGCACTTCCAAAATCACCTCCGTTTCGGGGAAAGTGGGGCGGTGCCCGAGATTGGCGACGCCGTTCAGCCAGACCGTGTCGCGGCCCTTGTCGATGCCGGCCCTGACGGCGTAAACGCCGTTGGCGGGGCGCATGTATTCGCCGAGACGCATGTTGGCGGTGGGAAAACCGATGGCCTGTCCGCGGCGGGCACCCTTTTCCACGCGCCCCTCGATTTCATAGTCGCGGCCCAGCATGCGGGCGGCGGCCCGGGGATCGGCGGCCTCGAGGCAGTCGCGCACGCCGGTCGAGGAATAGATCTGCCCGTCGCCGTTCTTGACCGCCCTGACGCAGGAATAGCCGAAACCTTGTTCTCGGCCCATGCGCAAAAGCAATTCGCAGTCGCCCTGGCGGCGGTGTCCGAAAACGAAATCGTAGCCCGAGACCACGTGATGGACGTCGAGTCCCTCGACCAGGACTTTACGGACGAAATCGGCGGCCGTGAGGAGGGAAAATTCACCGTCGAAGTGCAACACGATCATGTAATCGACACCCAGCTCCTCGATATGATGGGCCTTGGTCCGGAAAGGGGTCAGGCGAAAGGGTTCGGCGTCGGGCCGGAAGAAACCGCGCGGGTGGGGCTCGAAGGTGAGCACCGCCAACGGCACCGCCGCCGCCCGCGCGATGTGACCGGCCTCGGCGATCACCGCCTGATGACCGCGATGAACTCCGTCAAAGTTTCCGATGGCGGCGACGGCGCCCCGCGCTTCCGCCGGCAGGGCTTCGAAATGGCGAAAGATCCGCATGGCGGCAAATAAGTGTCAGCGCCCTCAAGCCGGGTCAAGGGGAAACGACGCGAAAGCGGGCCGGTGCCGATTCTTATAAACATAGAAATGCTCTAATGTTTTGGCGCCGTTTGCAAAGGCGCTCAGAGTTGCTAATGAAATGCCATGAACGAAAAGACTTGGGCATGGCCTCGCCCTCCGCCCTGGAGTTTCGCCGCCGCCCTGGCCTTCGCCATGGCGTTGCCGGCCACCGCCGGGGAAGCAGAGACTCCGTTTAAGCTGGACATGCCGCTCAGTTGCGTTGCCGGCGAAACCTGCTGGATCGTCAATTATGTCGATCACGATCCCACCGACGGCATTCGCGATTACGCCTGCGGGACGGCGACCTATAACGGCTCCGGCAAGGTCAGGGCGCACAAGGGCACCGACATCGCCATCCGCGACCTCGCCCAGATGAAAAGCGGCGTGCCGGTGCTGGCCGCCGCCGCCGGCCGGGTCACCGGCGTGCGGGACGGCATGAAGGACGTGGACTTCACCAAGACCGGCGGGCCCGAGTCGGTCAAGGGACGGGAATGCGGGAACGGAGTCATGATCAACCACGGCGGCGACTGGCGGACCCAGTACTGCCACATGCGCCAGGGCAGCATCGCGGTCGGCAAGGGGGACCGGGTCGCCGCCGGCCAGACCATCGGTATGGTCGGGTTATCGGGCCTGTCCGAGTTTACACACCTCCATTTCCAGGTGCTCGAGGGCAAGGCCTTCGTCGATCCCTTCACCGGCCCAGGGAAATACCGGAGCTGCGGCCCCGGCCCTGGCGCGCTGTGGAAGAAGAGCGTCCTGGCCCGGCTTCCCTACCGGCCGACGGCCCTTTACAACGCCGGCTTCGCCGCCGCCAAGCCGATAACGAAATCGGTCCGCAATGGCCTCTATCGGCAAAAGACGATCTCCCGGCTGTCTCCGACTTTGTTTCTCTGGGCGGACATTTTCCGGTCGCGTCCCGGCGATGAAATCACCTTCGATTTCATTGCTCCCAACGGTAAAACCATCTTCGTCAAGAAAACCGTCGTCGAGCATAAAAGGCCACGCGGCGTGTAT
>JAUXMA010000382.1 GCA_030623425.1 Rhodospirillaceae bacterium | reverse complement strand
TCGCCACAGAATGCAGGGCGGTCTTGCCAGCGTCAAGTCCAGCCCCGCCGAAGCGGCGCCGGCAAGCCCCCGTGCAAAGCTCTTGACATTCCTATAACTGGAAGGTTCATATCGTAGTTTACAGTTTACTGGAAAGTTTGATCCGATCGTCATCGCGATGGCCGAAAAATTACTTCAACAATTGGACTCCCGAAGGAGGAAACGATGAAAAGCAAATCACTGACACTCGCCGCCATCGCCCTGGCTACCGCCCTTGGCGTCGTCACGCTCAATGTCGGACCGGCGGCGGCCCACGGTTCCGGCGTGGCAAAGGACGAGGCCGAGGCGGCGCGCCTGTTCCGAGAAATGATGGGACACGGTTCCCGCATGATGGGCCACGGAATGATGGGTCACGGAATGATGGGTCACGGAATGGCGGAAAAAAATCTGTCCGCAAACGACGTCACCAAGATCATCAAAGGCTTCCTCGCCTGGTATGGCAACGACCGCCTGAAAGTGGGCAAGGTCGAGGAAAAGGACGAAAACACCATCATCGCCGAGATCGTCACCGTCGACGATTCGCTGGTTAAGCGGCTGGCGGTCGACCGCAAGACGGGACGGCATAGCCGGGTCAAGTGACCGGCTTGTTTGCCCTTAAGCTCAGGAACCAAATGAGATGAACATCGCTTTAAACACCACAAATAGCGCTTCAAATGCCGCCGCGGCGCCGGCTTTGCGCGACCTCACGCTGCCCGTCGCCGGCATGACCTGCGCCACCTGCGCGTCGCGCATCGAAACGGTCCTGGGCCGGCTGCCCGGTGTTGACGCCGCCAGCGTCAACCTGGCGGCCGAGCAGGCCTCCGTCACCTATGACGCCGGCCTGCTCTCGGCCGCCGACATCGCCGCCGCCGTCGGCGGCGCCGGTTTCTCGGTGCCGAACCAAACGGTCGAACTGGCCATCGAGGGGATGACCTGCGCGTCGTGCTCCTCCCGCATCGAGAAGGCTCTCGGCAAGCTGCCGGGGGTGGTCTCGGCCACCGTCAACCTGGCGGCGGAAACGGCCACGGTCTCGGTGATGCCGGGGGGACTGGGCATCGCCGATGTTATCGCCGCGGTCGAAAAAACCGGCTACGGCGCCAAGGCTGGGGAGCAAGCGGAAGCGGGAGCGGACGAGGAAGAGGAACTGGCGCGAAAAAGCCGCAAGGACCTGACGGTTTTCGCCGTATCCGCCCTTTTGACCCTGCCGTTGGTAGCGCAGATGGTCTGGGAGCTGGCGGGGGTGGAATGGAGGATTTCCCCCCTTGTCCAGTTGGCGCTGGCCACGCCGGTGCAGTTCTGGGCCGGATCGCGCTTTTACAGGGCCGCCTGGGGGGCGCTCAAGGCCTTTTCGGGCAACATGGACACCCTGGTGGCGATGGGCACCTCGGCGGCCTACGGCTTGAGCCTGTATAACACCATCATCGGCGCCGGCGGCGACCTCTATTACGAAGCCGGGGCGGCGGTGATCACCCTGATCCTACTCGGCAAGTGGCTGGAAAGCCGGGCCAAGCGCGGCACCACGGCGGCCATACGGGCGCTGATGAACCTGAGGCCGGAAACGGCGATGGTGCTGCGCGACGGCAAGGAGGTGGAGGTTCCCGCCTCGGCGGTGGCCAGCGGCGATTTAGTGGTCATCCGTCCCGGCCAAAGGCTTCCCGTGGACGGCATCGTCGAGGAAGGGACCAGCCAGATGGACGAGTCCCTGATCACCGGCGAAAGCATGCCGGTACCGAAAACGGTCGGCGACGCGGTCACCGGCGGCGCCGTCAAC
>JAUXMA010000385.1 GCA_030623425.1 Rhodospirillaceae bacterium | reverse complement strand
TGTCCGCTGTCGTCATCGCCTTTCAACGGGAATTGATTCCCCATAGGGAGTTGAAAGACGCAAGTTAAACATATTGTTAATGTTTTGGAGCGCTATTTGAGTACAATACTTGGGATTTATTTGCGACTGCTCCGACACTGGATGGCAATGCCGAGCTCTTCGGTTTCGGGAAAAGGATGAAGCGGGTGAAACGGCATCTGAAGCGCTGGTCGGCGTTGGTGCTGACTGCCGTGGGGCTGGCCGCTTGCGGCGGCGTCATGGAAGGCAATCTCCTCAAGGAAGATTTCTGGGCGGGCAGTCCGCTATGGGGAAACAACGAGGCCGATTTGGGCGTGGCGGAGATGGCCAAAGGCAACTATATCGCCGCCGAAGGGCATTTCAAAATGGCGGTCAAAAGGAATTCAAGGGATGCCCACGCCTTGCTCGGACTTGGCATTCTTTACCAGAACACCGGCCAGATCGTTAAGGCCAGGCAAATGTACGAGGCGCTGCTTGCCATCAGACCCGATCGGTCCCAGCAGTCCGTGGTCTGGAAAAACATTTCCACCCGTCCCATTTCCGAAATCGCCAGCGTCAACCTGGCTCTCCTGGAAAGCGGCGGCGTGCTGAGCAGCATGGGAAGAGGGGCCGCCGGAACACAGGGTTTGGGCAACGAACCCGTGTCGCCCTATGTCTTCCCGGCAGCCGGCGACCAGGCGTTGGGGCAACCGCCGATTTCGAGCGGTCCGGCGGGTTCGGCCATCATAGGCGGGCCGGTCATTTCCCAGCCGCCGTCCTTGGCCTCGAGGGCGCCGGCATCCGGTTCACCTGGGATGGTCGGCTTATCCAATGACGATGCCAACATCATTTCCCGTTTCAAGACCGTGCGGGCACTGCGCGATCAGGGATTGATCACCCAAGGGGAATACGCCGCCCGGCGTCAGGCCAATATCGGCGCCTTGTTGCCGTTGACCTCGCCGCCTCCGGCGGCCGGACTGGACCGAACGGTGCCATCCACCGAGCAGATTTCCGGACGCTTGCGGGCCATTAGCCGGGGACTGGAAATGCGGGCCATAACCATCTCTCAGCATACCGCCGAAAGAACTATGATTCTCGACGCATTGCTGCCGTCGGCGCCGGTATCGGTGGCCAATCCCGGGGGACCGCCGAATGGGCTGATGGAAGCCGCCGACGACGTCCGCCGGTTGGAGCATCTCAAGGGCAGCGCTTTTATCACCTCGGATGAATACACCAGGGAACGCCAAGCCATTGAACAAGCCCTGCAACCCGCGGCGCCGGCGATGCGGGCATCGGCGCAAACGGCCGCGAAGGCCATGCCGAGGGGACCGCTGCCGGCCGTTCACCTCGCCTCGTACCGGTCGAAAAAACAGGCCGAACGCGGCTGGTCGCAGCTGCGCCGCGCCCATCGCGAACTCTTGGGCAATCTCCGGTCCGAGATCACCAAGACCAATCTTGGCCCCGGCAAGGGTATCTTCTATCGTTTGAAAGCAGGCCCGGTGGCCGACAAAGCCGCCGCCGCCAGTCTTTGCCGCAAGCTCAAGAATCGCCGCCAGTATTGTGAACCCAGCATCATGAACTCCGGCTAGTGGCCTGTATCATCTAAATTGCACCCCTACGATCGCTTTTCCCGTCCCCTCGGTAGGCTTGAGGGGAACCGTGGCGCCAGTGGCGCCGCGTAAGTCCCCGAAAGGGGCGCAGGCGATGCGGGTACATCGTCAAGCGT
>JAUXMA010000310.1 GCA_030623425.1 Rhodospirillaceae bacterium | reverse complement strand
GGCGCGCAACGGGTGGCCGCCCGCCTTGCCCTCAGCGTCGTCGCCCCCGACACCAGCCCCCGCGGGGTCGATCGCGCCGGCGAAAACGACTCTTACGATTTCGGCGCCGGCGCCGGTTTCTACGTCGACGCCACCGAGCAGCCGTGGGCGAAACACTATCGGATGTACAGCTACGTCACCGGCGAACTGCCGGCGCTCATCGGCGAGCACTTTCCCGCCCGCCCCGACCGGCAAGGTATTTTCGGTCATTCCATGGGCGGGCACGGGGCGCTCGTCATCGCGCTCAGGAATCCCGGGACGTATCTTTCCGTCTCCGCCTTCGCGCCGATCGTCGCGCCGATGCAATGCCCCTGGGGGGAAAAGGCTTTGTCCGGCTACCTGGGCGGGGACAGGGAGAGGTGGAAACCCTATGACGCCACCGAGCTCGTCGGCGGCGGCGCCGGTCTCGATTCGGAAATCCTCATCGATCAGGGGACGGCCGATGGCTTTCTCGACGAACAACTGAAGCCGCGCCTCTTCGAGGACGCCTGCCGCGACTCAGGGCAAGCGCTGAAGCTGCGCCTGCAAGAAGGCTACGATCATTCCTATTTCTTCATCGCCTCGTTCATGGAAGACCATCTCAGGCACCATGCCGAGCGGCTTTGTGGTTAGCCGGCTCGCCGGGCGTTTTTGGCGGCTGGAGCGGGCGAGGGGAGTTGAACCCCCGTCTAAAGCTTGGGAAGCTCTCGTTCTACCGCTGAACTACGCCCGCCGATGGGGAAAAACCCATGCAAATCAGCCGATTCCCTTCGCCACGGTAACTTCGCCGGGGGCCAAAATCAACTCCTAATCAGACGCTTTCGGCGCCCGTTTCGCGGCCGCTCCGTGGCGCCGGGCAACCGCCGCGCCAAGGGTTTACCAAAAAAATAAAATCGCCGTCAGCATGAGGATGGCGAGGATGGCCGCGAGGTGGCGGTAATCGGCGCGCCGCCGCCCAGGGGGGGCGCCGGTTCCGGCGGCGAGATCGGCGCGCCGGAACGTCAGTCCGGCGATCGCATCGGCCGCCGGCGCGGGAGTGCAAAGGCTGACCACCGTCAGGATCAGAATGGCCAGGGCGAACATGATGATCGACATGTAAGTGAAATGAATGGCCGGCAGGCCCAGCGCTTCCCAGATCCCGGTCACTTCCTTGGCGACAAACAGCGGCACGCCGATCAAAACGCCGCCGACGATCGCCGACAACGCCGCTTGGGCGGTGATCCGTTTACAAAAGATGCCGCCCAGATAGACCGCGACGATGGGCGGGACGATGTAGGACAAGGTCGATTGGAAATACTGAAACAGCGATCCGAATTCCTCGATCAGCGGCGCGTAAGCGGCGGCGATGACCATGGCGGCGGCGGTGACCAGCCGGCCGATGACGAGCAGCGCCCTTGCCGATGTTCGCGGACGCAGCGGCTGGACAAAGTCCATGGTCACCAGCGACGCGGCGGCATTCAGCGCGCTGTCGAGGCTCGACATGATGGCGGCGATCAGCGCCGTCAGGATCAAACCGCGCAACCCGACGGGCAGCAGGTCGAAGGCCAGCGTCGGAAAAACCAGATCGGGATTGCCGATGTCGGGAAAAAGCAGGATCGCGATCATTCCCGGCGCAACCATCAAAAAGACGTTGGGAAGCTTCAATAGACCGCCGAGCAAAGCTCCCTTGCGCCCGTCGTCGAGCGACCGCGCCGCCAGCGTGCGCTGAACGAAGTACTGGTTGAGCGTCCAATAATAGAAACCGAGCAGGACAACGCCGAACAGACCAGGCCAGGGGAGGAAGTCGTCGTCGACCGGCTGGATCAGGTTGATCTGGTTGGCGTCCAGTCTTGCCAACAGCTCGTTCCAGCCGCCGACCTCGTTCAACCCGATGAAAAAGATCAAGGCGGAGCCGATGATCATCAATACCGCCTGCATGGCGTCGGTGATCACCACCGCGCGCAATCCGCCGAAGACCGTGTAGAGACCCGCCAAAAGAGCGAGGATGGCGCTCGCCTGCCACAGGCTGAGAACCGGAAAAACGACGGTGATGACAAGGCCTCCGGCGTAAAGCGCGCCGGCGGTGTCGAGGAACATGATGGCCAGGATCGTGAACAGCGAATAGGCTCGCCGCGAACGGCGGTCATAGCGTTTTTCGAGGTACTCGGGGACGGTGAACAAGCCGGCCCGCAAAAAAACCGGCAGCATGAATATGGCGAAAAAAATCAGCACGAGGGTCGCCGTCCACTCGTAGTTGAAGACCACCATGCCGTGGCTGTAGGAGGCGCCGATGAGGCCGACGAAGCTGGCCCCGGACATGTTCGACGCATAAAGCGAAAAGCCGATCAGGTACCAAGGAAGCAGCCGCCCGGCCAAGAAGTAATCGACGACGTCGCGTCCGCCGCGGCCGACCCAGAATCCGTGCGCGATGACAAAGGCCAAATAGACGAAAACGACGATCACATCGATCTCCGCGACTTCAACCGCCGCCTTTCCCCTGGCTCAAGTAGGATTCCCCGCGATTACGGACTGTCGGGAGGCCATTTGAAACGCTTCCGGCGCCGCTGGCAAGCCGGCGGCTTTCCCGGCAAGGCGTGGCGTTTGCCGGCAGGCGGTTTTGCGATGGCGCTGGTTGGCGGCCTTGCATGGCGGCCGGCGGGACATTGCACGTACATGCGGGGTTCGCGGCCGCCAACGATGCCGCTCCGGCCTCCGGTCAACCTTTCTGCGTCAGGAAATCGAGG
>JAUXMA010000260.1 GCA_030623425.1 Rhodospirillaceae bacterium | reverse complement strand
GACGGCCTCGGCCGCTGGCGATTGTAACAGCTGGATGTTGATAAATATCGGCTCCGGCCCGCTACCCCACCCGGCCACCCAATGCCCTTGTACGCTGTGGGGGGTCGGGTGGGGGCGCGGGCCGGTGCCGGCTAAACTTGAAATACTCTAAATCGTTATGGCCGTCGTCAAACGGGATTTCCCGACGCTCGATGGCTGCGCCGCCGCCATCGCCGGGGCCATCGGGGAAACTCTAGGCCATGCGATTGACCGCCGCGGCGAAGCTGTTTTGGCGCTGTCCGGCGGGCGCACTCCGCGTCATGTTTTGCCCCTGTTGGCGGAACAGCGTCTGGACTGGTCCAAGGTCACGGTCACCCTGGTTGACGAACGCTGGGTCGATCCGTCGCATCCGGACAGCAACGAAAAACTGGTTCGCGGGTTCCTTCTCACCGGCGCCGCCAGGGCGGCGCGTTTCGTCCCTTTGAAAACGAAGGCGGCGACCCCGGAGCAAGGAATCGACGAGGCCGAGGCCAATTTGGACAAACTTTCCTGGCCCATGGAGGCGATTTTTTTAGGGCTCGGCGAAGACGGCCATATCGCCTCGCTTTTCCCCGGCGAGGGGGCCTGGGAGGAAGCGGCCGGGCGTTGCGTCGCGGTGCCCGCCAGTGACTCCAGGCTGGCCCGGATCAGCCTGTCGGCGCGGGCACTTTTGGACTGCCGGCGGATTTACCTGCTTTTTGCCGGCGCCAACAAGGGCAAGGCTTTCGCCGCCGCGCTCCGCCCCGGCCCCATTCGCGACCATCCCTTGCGGCTGGTGCTGGGCCAGGAAAAGGTGCCGGTTTTCGTCTACGCCACGGATTGAGGCTTAGTGGCGCCCGCCCTCGCGGTGCAGGGCCCATTTGACGGTGGTTCTGGGGTCGTCCAAGGGGCCGGAAACGACAATCTGCGAGCACCGTCGCAAGGTGTTGGGCATGCCCGCGTAGATGCTTTCCTCAATAGCGACGGCGCCGCCTTCGGCGATAAATCTCCAGCCGCCGCCGCTTGGCAGCCTCAGCAAGACGGCGGAACCGCCCTCGGTCAGCGAAACCCCGATCAAGGGATGCAAATGAAAACGCAGCGTGAATTGCCGGCCGCCGGAACCGGCGAGAATGTCCTCGCCGCGGAAATCCTCGCCGCGAGCGTCCAGATATAACCGCCGATGATGGACCAAGCCGGGATATCCGTCGTGGCGGGTTTCCAGCCAAATACTGCCGTCGGCTTCCCTGCGGTTGCTGGCGACGTCGGCGGGCCGCCGACCGATGCTGGAGTCGGCGCGGACCTCCGAGGAGCTGGCGCCGTCCACCGTCAAGGTTGAATGGGCGGCGGTGGACCGGGCGGCGAATCGCCAAGCCGGATCGCCGTCGCCGAGAGCGCCGCAGTTGACGATCAGGCGTTCCCTGCCGACGCTCATTTCGAAACTCAAGGTTCCGGCATGGGCAAGGAAACCAGCGGCGGGCGGGGCGCCGGTATCGGCAATGATCACCGTGCGCCCGGCGGCAAGCCTTTGAAAACCGGAATGAGGGGCGCTGGACAGGGCCTTGCCCCTGACCCCGGCGCCAGCGAGAACGACATCGATGTGGCGGGCGTCCTCTTCGTTGCCGCCGTTGAACAGCGCCAGGCCGCCGTCGCCGAGCCGGAAGCTGCGCAGCATGGGCACCATTTTGTCGATCGCCCGTTGCCAGGAAACGGGCACCTCCAGCTGCGCCGCGACGAGGGCGCCGCGGAGATCCAACAGATGCGCAAGAACGCTCAAATGCAGGGATGGGCAGCGTTGGAAATGGCCGCCGTCGGGGAGGATCTGACGGACGATCTCCCGGCCCAGGAGTTTGAGGCCGGCAGCCAACGCCTTTTCGCACCCGGGCAGGCAGATTCCGCTGTAGATCAGGCCCTTGATGGCGGCAAAGGCGCGGGCGTCCTTTTCGACCTTGGCGCAAACTCTTTGCAAATGCCGGGCTTGCCTCGCCGCCGAGGACAAAAACCTCGCCTGGAAAGCCGGATCATCGTCGAGGCAAAGGAAATCGTGGCTGCAAAACCAATGACTGAGCCGCTCGCCCAGAACGTCGGGACGCCAAGCCAGGGCGCTCCAGCGCGAATGAGTTTCGATCCAGCCGTTGACAAGTTTCCGCGCCCGTTTCCCGGCCGCCTCCGAGCCCAGGGTCTTGAGGTCGGCCAACCAGGCGAATGCGTGCAAGGCCGCCGCCGCCTCGCCGCTTTCCGGCGTCTTTGTCCACGGATCCCCGGCAAGGGAGACGCTTGTCCCGGCGAGGGCCAGCTGGCCCTTGAGAATGGCGGCGCCGACGGCGGGATCGCCGGGCCAGGGATCGGGGGGCGTGCCGCGCAGCTTGTCCGGAGCCCGGCCTTTCAGCACCAGTCCATAGAGCGGCGTGCCGTAAATGAGATGGCGAACGGCCCGCCAGCCGCGCGCCGGCGACAGGCCGGCCGCGATGTCGTGAAAGCTGTGTCGCGCCGTCATCGGCATGGAATGGTGTTTGTGGCGGGCATCTTAATCGAACTCGAAGGCGTCCTTGTAGTCGCGTTTCAGGCCGGCATCCTGATCTTCCTTGTTGAGATAGCAGTTGCCCGCCACCAGGACATCGATTTCGGTTCCCATGAAGCAGTGAAAGGCGTCCTCGGGCGTGCACACGATGGGTTCGCCGCGGACGTTGAAGCTGGTGTTGACGATGACCGGGCAGCCGGTCAGGTCCTTGAAGCGCTTGATCAGCGCATGGTAACGGGGGTTGGTGTCGGTGTGCACCGTCTGAATCCGGGCCGAATAGTCGACATGGGTCACCGCCGGGATCTCGGAGCGGACGACATTCAGCTTGTCGATGCCGAAAAGGGCTTTTTCCTCGTCGCTCACTTGCCGCCGCCGTCCTTTCGCGACGTCGGCGACGACAAGCATATAGGGGCTTTGGCGATCCATCTCAAACCAGTCGGCCAAGTCCTCGGAGAGCACCGAAGGCGCGAAAGGGCGGAAGGATTCCCGGTATTTGACCTTCAAATTGAGAATCTTCTGCATCGCCGGGGAACGCGCATCGCCTAGGATAGACCGTCCGCCGAGGGCCCGGGGCCCGAACTCCATGCGGCCTTGAAACCAACCCACCGCCTTGCCGTCGGCCAAGGCGGCGGCGGCGGCGGAGATGGTCTCGTCATCGCTCATGGAGGTGAATTTCGCCCCCGCCCGGAGCAAGCGTTCCTCGATCCGGTTTTGCGTGAACTCGGGTCCCAGGAAGCTCCCCCGCATGGCGTCTTGG
>JAUXMA010000301.1 GCA_030623425.1 Rhodospirillaceae bacterium | reverse complement strand
TCCTCGGAATCGGCATGCGAGCCAAACCCATCACCTACAAGATGTTGATCTCACCGGAAGCAACGGGATAAGCCTTTTCGTCCAAATGCATATATCTTTGCGTAGTCTGTGGTTGGGTTTGGCCTAAGAGTCTTCCCACGATAGGCACTGTGGTTTTTTCGCGCCGGCCTGCTTATTTTAATTACCTAACCAAACTTTTTTTGCCGACAGGCGGACGGATCATGAGCAACAACAAGACGGAGCCCAAGAAGGCTTTCGAAAGCGAGAAATTTCTCCACAGCCGAGCCGGCCGGCCCCTAAGGATTCTCTCCGAACACCTGGAACCGGAGGCCCGTTTCGAACACTTCGGGGTCAGCGACACCATCGTTTTTTTCGGCTCGGCGCGGTTTTGCTCGCATGATGACGCCGCTGCCCAGCTTGACGCCGCCAGGAAGGAGGGCGGCGACGTGAAAGCGGCCGAAAACCGCCTCGCCATGTCCCGTTATTACGAAGCCTCCCGGGAACTGGCCAATCGGCTGACCCATTGGTCGAAGAACCTGGAAGGCGGCAGCCGGCGATTCGTCGTCTGCACGGGCGGCGGCCCCGGAATCATGGAAGCCGCCAATCGGGGCGCTTCCGAAGCCAAGGGCCTGAACATCGGCCTCAGCATCTCGCTGCCTTACGAGCAGAACGAAAACCCTTTCCTCACCCGCGAGCTGGCTTTCGAGTTTCACTATTTTTTCATGCGCAAGTTCTGGTTCATTTATCTGGCCAAGGCGCTGGTGATCTTTCCAGGCGGTTACGGGACGTTCGACGAATTTTTCGAGGTCATGACCCTGGTGCAGACCCGCAAGGTGGAAAAAAAGATGCCCATCGTGGTGTTCGGACGGGAGTTCTGGAGCGAGGTGATCGACTTCCAGGCGTTGGTCAGGCGCGGGGTGATCGACGCCGAGGATTTGAATCTGTTTAAACTGACGGACTCGGTGGACGAGGCCTATCGGTTCATTACCGGCGAACTGATTGAAACCGCGCTCGCCGAACCGGGCGGGCGGGGCGAACTGATCTGATCTGATTTTCCCGGAGCCTGCTCTCAAGCCGCCGAGGCGGCGTTGGCCGGTGATTTGCCGACCTTCCTTTCGTAGTCTTCCATGAGGGTCCGGGTGATCTCGCCGGGGCTGTAACGCTGCCCGTCGATCTCGCCGACCGCCGTGACTTCGGCGGCCGTTCCGGTGAGGAAGACCTCTTTCGCCCGCATCAGTTCGTCCGGCATGATGACGCGTTCCACCATGTCGAGGCCGCGCCCTTTCGCCAACTCGATCACCGTCCGCCGGGTGATGCCGTCGAGGAAGCAGTCGGGCGTCGGCGTATGCAGCTTGCCGTCGTCCATGACCAGGAAAATATTGGCGCCCGTCGATTCGGCGACCTGGCCGCGCCAATCCAGCATCAAGGCGTCGTCGAACCCTTCCGCCTCGGCGGCGTGCTTGGACAGCGTGCAAATCATGTAAAGCCCCGCCGCCTTGGCCTTGACCGGCGCCGTATCGGGGGACGGGCGGCGCCAGCAAGCGGTTTTCAGGCGGATGCCTTTCATCCGCGCCGCCGGCGAGAAATATGACGGCCAGGGCCAAGAGGCGATGGCCAGGTGAATGGTCGTGGCTTGCGCCGACACCCCCATCATTTCCGTGCCGCGCCAAGCGATGGGGCGCACGTAACCGTCGACGATGTTGTTGGCGGCCGAGACCTCGCGGCAGGCGTCGTCGATGGCTTGCACGCCGCGGGGGATCTCGAAGCCGAGCATCGCCGCCGAGGCGGCAAGCCGCTCGCTATGTTCGGTGAGTTTGAAAATATTGCCGCCGTAAACCCGTTCGCCCTCGAATACGGCGGAAGCGTAATGCAAGGCATGACTGAGGACATGGAGGCGGGCGTCGCGCCAGTCGACCATCTCGCCATCGAACCAGATCAAGCCGTCGCGGTCGTCGAATGGGGGAGTGGCCATGTAATTTTCTTTCTCAAAAGCCGGCCAGTTCAGAATGATCTTGCTTTTCCTATCATTATTGGGCATATTTGTCAATTATGTCAATAAAGCTGACTTAATTTCCTTTTGCCAGCGGTTTTCAACGCCCATGACTCCATCCAAAACCCACGCCAATCCCCTGTTTCTCCGCGACGAAGAACTGCGCCAGGCGATGGAGCTTTTGTTTTACGCCTATCGCGATTTCACCGCCGAACCCGACGCCATGCTGGCCAAATACGGCTTCGGACGGGCGCACCACCGGGTCATCTATTTCGTCGGCCGCAATCCCGGCATCACCGTCAGCCGCCTTCTCGCCATTCTCAAGATCACCAAGCAAAGCCTGTCAAGGGTGCTGGGCCGGTTGCTGCGCGAGGATTTCATCGTCCAGCGGACGGACCGGGTCGACCGGCGGCGGCGGTTGCTGTTCCTGACGGCGAAGGGCGAGGAACTGGAACGGCTGTTGACCGACAGGCAGGCGAAGCGCATCGCCCGGGCCTACCGCCAGGCCGGCGCCGAGGCGGTCGAGGGGTTTCGCACCGTCCTTCGCGGCATCATCAACGAAGACGACCGCAGCCGCCTGGCGGCGCGCCCGGAGCGCCGGTAAGGCGGCGGTTTTGCTCCGCCCGGGACGGTCTTGGCGGCTTGGTTTGACAATTTCAGCATGGACAATTCCAATATGCCACGAAAAACACCGCGCGTATTCCCGGGGCTGGGTGAATAGGGGGGACATTGCCGACGCTTCTCGAACGCTATCTCCACGAGATAAAGGAGATCCGGGATACCGGCGCGGCGGTGGAAGAGGTTTCGTTCTATCCGGCGCTTTC
>JAUXMA010000119.1 GCA_030623425.1 Rhodospirillaceae bacterium | reverse complement strand
TTTCGCGCCCGAAATTGCCGCTAACGTTCAAGGTCGGATACCAGCCGCCCAACGCCACCCGCGCCCGCTCGCGGGCGGCGAACAGGTCGTCCTCGGCCGCCTTGACTTGGTTGTGGGTGTCGACAAGTTCGGGCAGAATCTCGTCCAGGGTGAGCGCCCGCGCCGGCGGCCCGCCAAGGAACAGGGCGGCCACCAGGAGAAAACCGACCCCCGCCGCCACCCCTAGGCGTTGCCTGTGCGACATGCAATAAATCTTTCTAAACTTAAAAAATATACTACATATAGAAGCAAAACCGACGCAAGAAGCTCCATGTATCCAAAGGAGTGAAAGGTTGATACCACAAACCTACCCCCCCATCAACTTGCGGTGTTTCGGTTAATTTTCCATAAACGGATCGTCATTGTTCACCATGAACAAAATCCTCTTGTAGGGAAAAATATTATCAACGCGGAGGGCGCGGAGGACGCGGAGAAGGAAAGAAGCGTTTAAATACGAACTTGCCCAATTCACCGCCGATCCCTTCGGATTGGCGTAATCCCCCGCGAACTTCGGCGTCCTTCGCGTTCATCTCGACCCATGACCGAATAAAGGGGAACTTTCATGACTGAAACCGTCATCAGCTCGGCTTCCAAGGAGGTGGTCATCGGCTTCGACCGTCCTTTCGTGGTCATCGGCGAGCGTATCAATCCCAGCGGCCGCCGGATGCTGGCCGAGGAAATGTCGGCCGGCGATTACAGCCGCGTCGAGAAGGACGCCCGCGCCCAAATCGAAGCCGGCGCCGACATGCTCGACGTCAACGCCGGTTTGCCGATGGCCGACGAAAAGAAAATCCTGGCGGAAGCCGTCAAGTTGGTGCAGTCGCTGACCGACGTCCCGCTGGCCATCGATTCATCCGCTGTCGAACCCCTTGCGGCGGGGCTTGCCGTTTACCAGGGAAAAGCCTTGGTCAATTCGGTCAACGGCGAAGACGAGCGTCTTGAAAGCGTTCTGCCGCTGGTCAAAAAGTACGGCGCCGCCGTCATTGGCATGTCGCACGACGCCGAGGGACTTTCGCCGGACCCGGAGGTCCGTTTCAAGGCGGCCAAGAAAATCGTCGAGCGAGCCGCCGATCACGGCATTCCCGCCTGCGATGTGGTGATCGACCCGTTGGTTTTTCCGGTCGGCGCGGTGGCGGACGCCGGGCGGACGGTTCTCGACGTGACTCGAAGGGTGCGCGGGGAACTGAAGGTCAACACCGTCTGCGGCGCGTCGAACGTCGGTTTCGGCCTTCCCGAGCGGCGGAGCCTCAACGCCGCCTTCATCGCCATGATGATGACCGCCGGGCTGACCTCGGCGATCGCCAACCCTTTGCACGAAGAACAGATGAACGCCATCAAGGCCGCCGATGCGATACTGGGCCATGATCAACAGTGCATGGCTTGGATGACGCGGGCGCGGGCGAAAATGAAAGCCGAAAAAGGCAAAAATTAGAGCATATCTATAGAGCATATCTATGTTGATAAGAATCGGCACCGACCAAATCTTGAAATGCTCTAGGACAAGGCATGGCGAAATCCAAGCCAACGCGGAATGGCGCCGACGATGCCCTGGTGGTTTTCACGCCGTCGGGACGGCGCGGCCGATAGGCATGCAAAGAGCCTGCCCCGTCGCCGATAAATGTTTTTGCGCGGGAAGGATTTTGCTGGTGCGGGCGGTGAGACTCGAACTCACACTCCGTTGCCGGAACCAGATTTTGAGTCTGGCGCGTCTACCTGTTCCGCCACGCCCGCTTTCGGGGATTGTTATATCATACGTCATATCATAGGTCGGGTTGGCAAGATAAGGGGCCTCGGGGCCGATTGGCCACCATCTCCGGGATGACATCGGTGCCGCCGGGATGGACTTATATGTCTATTCCCGATAGGCCGAAAATCGCCGCCGTTCGTTTGCCCTTGACGGCAGGCATTCGGCCATTTATTTCAAGGGCCAACGTGGTGATTTGCTGACCGGCTTGCGGCCACGGAAAACAACCCGCTAAAAGGTTCGAGCTCGTTGATCAAGCCCTGTCCCGAAGCGGCCGGGGTTTTTTTGTTGTTCGGCATCATCGAATCTAAGGAGAGAGCATCATGGGCGACATGAATGCCAAGGAATCCACTTGGCGCCAAGCGACAAAG
This sequence comes from Rhodospirillaceae bacterium, assembly GCA_030623425.1. GTDB lineage: Bacteria > Pseudomonadota > Alphaproteobacteria > Rhodospirillales > 2-02-FULL-58-16. Next base: position 3,776 of record JAUXMA010000119.1, on the reverse strand, counting down.
CTTGTCCGCGGCGGCACCGCGCGGTCCCCTTTCGCCGAGACCAGCGAAGCCATCTTCATGACCTCGGGCTACGTGTACGACACGGCCGAGCAGGCGCAACGCGCCTTCAAGGGAGAGGAAAAACGGTTCATCTACTCCCGCTACGCCAACCCCACCGTCGCCATGTTCGAGAGGCGCTTGGCGATGCTGGAAGGGGCGGAGCTGTGCTTCGGAACGGCCAGCGGCATGGCCGCCGTCTTCGCCTCGCTGGCCTGCCAGCTGAAGGCCGGCGACCGGGTGGTGGCGTCGCGGGCGTTGTTCGGCTCGTGCCACTACATCGTCACCGAAGTGCTGCCCGCTTTTGGCGTCGAAACGGAACTGGTCGATGGCACCGATCTCGAACAATGGCAAAAAGCCCTCGGCCAAAAAACCGACGCCGTGTTCCTGGAGACGCCATCGAACCCGGCGCTCGAGATCATCGACTTGGCGGCGGTCACAAAGCTGGCTCATGCCGCCGGCGCTTGCCTTGTCGTCGACAACGTCTTCGCCACGCCGCTCTTGCAAAAGCCTTTCGAGTATGGCGCCGACATCGTCGTCTATTCCGCCACCAAGCACATCGACGGTCAGGGACGCAGTCTGGGCGGGGCCATCCTCACCAACGACGCGGAATTCTTCAATGACCGGTTGATCCCCTTCGTCCGCCATACCGGCCCGGCGCTGAGCCCGTTCAATGCTTGGTTGCTGCTTAAGGGGCTCGAAACCCTCGAATTGCGCGTCCGCCGTCATTGCGCCAACACCCACGCCGTCGCCGAATTCCTGAGCCGCCGGGACGGCATATCCCGGGTCCTCTATCCGGGGCTCAAGAGTCATCCCCAGCACGATCTCGCCATGAAGCAGATGACCGATGGCGGCACCATCGTCGCCTTCGACCTCGAAGGCGGCAAGGAGGCGGCATTCGGATTCCTCAACGCCCTCGAGCTGATCGATATTTCCAACAACCTGGGCGACGCCAAAAGCCTGATCACCCATCCGGCGACGACCACGCACCAGCGTCTGCAACCGGAGGAACGGGCGCGCATGGGCGTCGGTGACGGCCTGGTGCGCCTGTCGGTGGGCCTGGAGGACCCGGAAGACGTGAAGGAGGACCTGGACCAGGCCCTCAAGGCGGCCCGGGGCTGACCGTCCCGCCACGCCTCTCGGGATTTCCCGAGAGCCTGTCCGGGGATTGTCCGGATCGGACGATTTTATTATTTGGCTTGCTGTCGAGCGGAGGTTAAGAAATCATTTGTTTTTTGGCGACGGAAACCATCAGGCGAAAACCATGACCGAAGGAATGCTGGCCGAAAGGCCGCTCATTGAACCCGGCAAGTTCGGTGACCCCGACGTCACCGCCAAAGGCGAACGGCGCGCCGTGGTGGCGCTGACCCGGCTCAAGACCCTTTGGTTCAATACCGGCAGTCTTTGCAACATCACATGCAAGAACTGTTACATGGAGTCGAGTCCCCGCAACGACAGCTTGGCCTACCTCACCTTCTCCGAATTCGGCGACTACCTGGACGAAATCGGCCGCCGGAACCTGCCCACCGAGGAAATCGCCTTCACCGGCGGCGAGCCTTTCATGAATGCCGAGCTGCCGGCGATGCTGGCCGATGCCCTCGCCCGCGGCTATCGGGCGCTGGTTCTGACCAACGCCATGAAACCTTTGCTCAACAAGCGCGCCCGACTTTTGGCGTTGCAAAAGCGTCATGAAGGGAAACTGACGCTGAGGGTGTCGATTGATCATTACACCTGCGCCAAGCACGAAGCCATCCGCGGCGAGGGCACCTGGGAGCCGATGTTGGCGGGACTGAAATGGCTGGCCGAAAACGGCTTCGGCCTGGCCGTGGCGGGACGCACCTGCTGGAATGAATCCGACATCGAGGCCCGGGCCGGCTACGCCGCCCTGTTCGCCGGCGGCAACATTCCGGTGGACGCCGCCGACCCGGCGAAACTTGTCCTCTTTCCGGAGTTGGACGGTCAGCTGGATGTCCCCGAGATCACCGTCCATTGCTGGGACATTCTGGGGGTGGCGCCTTCGAGCATCATGTGCGCGACCTCGCGCATGGTGGTCAAACGCAAGGGCGCCGAACGGCCGGTCGTCGTCCCTTGCACGTTGTTGCCTTACGATCCTCAATTCGATCTCGGCAACGACCTGGCGGGCTCGGCGAAGACGGTGAAGCTCAACCATCCCCACTGCACCACGTTTTGCGTCCTCGGCGGGGCCTCGTGCGGCGGCGAATAAGCGCCGCCGCGAATTTTCCACAACGGCGTTTCGGCAATGGACGAAGAAGACATCCAAGCCCGGACCACAAGTGGTCTGTATCACCGTACGGGTCAAACCCTTCTATCTGGACGAACAGTCGTCGCCGGAGGACCACCACTTCCTCTGGGCCTATCACCTGCGGATCGAGAACAACGGCGAGGAAACCGTGCGGTTGTTGTCCCGCTATTGGCGCATCACCGGTTCCTTGGGCCACGTCCAGGAGGTGCGGGGCGACGGCGTCGAATACGCCAGCGGCACGCCGCTTGCCACGCCCTCCTGAATCATGGTCGGCGCCTACCATATGCAAACGGATGGCGGCGATCGGTTCGAAGTGGAGATTCCGGCTTTTTCCCTGGACAATCCCCGCCAGCCCATGCAAATCCATTAGCAGGCATCCGGGATCGCCCTTGACTTTCCCGTTCCGCTCACCATATCGCTCCGAACGGCAAGGGAAAATCCTCTATTGCCAACCATTTGGCATGGGCCAAAGTGCCAACCATTTGGCATCGGCCAAAGTGCCAACCATTTGGCATCGGCCAAAGTGCCGACCATTTGGCATCGGCCAAAGTGCCAACCATTTGGCATCGGCCAAAATCGGCCTGCTTTCACGCGCCCTTGCCAAAAGTCTTGAAAGACGGACAAAAACAGTGACCGCCCGCAAACCGTTGACCCTTCTCGAAGGCGAGGACGCGGCCAAGCCTTCCCGGCACCAGGCCGAAGAGGCGGTGCGCGTCCTGATCCGCTGGGCCGGCGACGATCCGGACCGCGAGAGCCTTTTGAAAACCCCCGCCCGGGTGGTCCGCTCCTTCGAGGAATTTTTCGCTGGCTACGGCGCCGATCCGGAGGATCTTCTCAAGCGCACCTTCGAGGAAACCGACGGCTACGACGAAATGGTGCTGCTCAGGGACATCCGTTTCGAATCCCACTGCGAACATCACCTGGCGCCTTTCATCGGCAAGGCCCACGTCGCTTACTTGCCGCGCCGCCGGGTGATCGGCATCAGCAAGCTGGCCAGGCTGGTGGAAATCTTCGCCCGGCGCCTGCAGATCCAGGAGAAGATGACCGCTCAGATCGCCAACACCATCAACGACGTTCTGCAACCGGCCGGCGTCGCCGTCGTCGTCGAGGCGGCGCATCAGTGCATGACCACCCGCGGCGTCCACAAGCCCGGCGTCGTCATGGTGACGTCGAGGATGCTGGGCGCCTTTCGCGACAACCCATCGACGCGCCGCGAGTTCCTCGCCATGATCGGCCATCCGAAGGGCGTCGGCACCGACTTCGTCTGACGCCGGCGGCCGGGCGATTTCTAGAGCGTATCGTGATTGATCGAACCCACTTCTAAGGGATCGATCAATCACTCAGAATCCGCTCTACTTCAATAAGTTAGAGCAAACTCTCCATTTTGGTGAGAAGCCTTTGGCGATTCACCAATCTGGATTTGCTCTAAGCGGCGACGTTTTCCCCCCTTGACCGGATGCAGTTTTCAGGCTTTGTC
>JAUXMA010000115.1 GCA_030623425.1 Rhodospirillaceae bacterium | reverse complement strand
TACATCATCGGCGTCGGCATGATGTACATGATGACCGGGACGCTGAACATGGCCGACCTCGCCACCCTGCTCCCCGCCGTCGCCGACACCCGCACCATCCAGGCGGCGCTGGCTTTCCTGACCGTCGGACTCAGCCTCAAGCTGGCTTTGTTTCCTTTGCACCTGTGGTTGCCCGACGCCTATACCCATGCACCTTCCGTGGTGACGGCCTTCCTGGCGGGAACGGCGACCAAGGTGGCGGTTTACGCCCTCATCCGTGTCTATTTTACCATCTTCGGCGGCGTCGACGTCTTCGAAACCTTTTTCATCCGCGAGGTTCTGATGGGATTGGCCCTCGTCGCCATGTTCGCCGCTTCGGCGGTCGCTGTCTTCCAGACCAACATCAAGCGCATGCTGGCCTATTCAAGCGTCGCCCAGATCGGCTACATGATTCTGGGGATCAGTTTCGCCACCGTCACCGGGCTGGCCGGCGGCATCGTCCATCTTTTCAACCATGCCCTGATGAAGGGCGTCCTGTTCATGGCCATGGGCTGCGTCTTTTGGCGATTGGGCTCCGTTCATATCCGTGACCTGGCCGGCCTGGGGCGGCGCATGCCGGTGACCATGGCGGCCTTCGTGGTCGGCGGCTTGAGTCTGATCGGCGTGCCGCTGACGGTCGGTTTCATCAGCAAGTGGATGCTCATCCAGGCGGCCCTCGAGAAAGGCTGGTGGCCCATCGCCGTACTAGTGCTGATCAGTTCGCTCATCGCCGTCATCTACATCTGGCGCGTTGTCGAGGTCGCTTACTTCCGCCCCGTTGCCGCCGAATCAGGCGCCGAAAGCGCCAGCAAAACCGCCGAGGCGCCCCTTTCCATGCTTCTGCCGATGTGGGTGCTCGCCGGCGCCTGCCTCTATTTCGGCATCGACGCCACGCGCACCCTGGAAGTCGCCGGCGCCGCCGCCGCCATGCTGCTGGGAACCACCCCATGAGCCTTGAGGCGACGATCCTGCTGGCCCTGGCCGTGCCGCTCGCCGGCGCGGTGTTGATCCTGCTCGGCGGGCGGCATCCCAACTTGCGCGAAGCCGTGACCCTCGCCGCCGCCGGAACTTTGTTTCTGCTGGTCGCCTCGCTGGCGCCGACGGTGATGGCCGGCGGCCGGCCGGCGGTCGCCCTTGGCGAGATGCTGCCGGGTCTGCGCATTGCTTTCGTCGTCGAGCCTCTTGGCATGATGTTCGCCGCCGTCGCCAGTTTCCTGTGGATCGTCACTTCGATCTATTCCATCGGTTACATGCGCGGGCATGGCGAGCGCAACCAGACCCGGTTCTATGCTTTTTTCGCCATCGCCCTGGCCAGCACCATGGGCGTCGCCTTCGCCGGCAACATGCTGACCCTTTTCATTTTCTACGAGGCATTGACGATCTCGACCTTTCCTCTGGTTACCCATGCCGGGAACGAGGAGGCGAAGCGCGCCGGTCGGGTCTACCTGGGTATTCTGCTCGGCACCTCCATCGGCTTTCAGCTTTTCGCCATCATCTGGACCTGGACGATCACCGGCACCCTGGATTTCACCGACGGCGGCATCCTCGAAGGCAAGGCCTCGGCGGCGGTGATAAGCGTTCTGCTGGCGCTTTACGTCTTCGGCATCGGCAAGGCGGCGCTGATGCCTTTCCACCGCTGGCTGCCGGCGGCGATGGTGGCGCCGACGCCGGTCAGCGCGCTTCTTCACGCGGTGGCCGTGGTCAAGGCCGGCGTTTTCACCGTTCTCAAGGTGACCATTTACATCTTCGGCGTCGATAACCTGGCGGAGCTGGGCAGCTCGGAATGGCTGCAGTACATGGCCGCCGCCGCCATCATCATCGCCTCGCTGGTCGCCATGACCAAGGACAACCTCAAGGCGCGGCTGGCCTATTCCACCATCAGCCAGCTTTCCTACATCGTGTTGGGAGCCATGCTGGTCAACGCCTGGGGCATCATCGGCGGCGGCATGCATATCGTCATGCACGCCTTCGGCAAGATCACGCTGTTCTTCTGCGCCGGCGCCATCCTGGTCGCCAGCCACAAAACGGAGGTCAGCCAGATGCGGGGCCTCGGGCGGACCATGCCGGTTACCATGGCGGCATTCCTGATCGGTTCCTTGAGCATCATCGGCCTGCCTCCGCTGGGCGGGCTGTGGGGCAAATGGTTCCTGGCGCTGGGCGCCCTGGAGGCGGACAAGATGGTCATGGTGGCGGTGCTGATGGTTTCCTCGCTCTTGAACGTGGCCTACCTGCTGCCCATCCCGATCAGGGGATTCTTCAGCGATCCGCCCGCCAACCCCGGCCACGATCACGGCGCCGGCATCAAGGAGGCACCTTGGCCTTGCCTGGTGGCGATCACGGTTACGTCGCTGGGATGCCTGGCGCTGTTTTTCTACCCCGACCCTGTTTACGACCTGCTCAAGCAGATCGTAACGCCGCCGAGGTGAACCCCGTGAACGACAAAGAGAAACGTCACATCTTCGACAATCCGCGAAACGTCAAGCGGGCGATCCACATTATTTACGCCGTCTGCGCCCTGGCTTTCGCCGCCGAATTCTTCATCGACCGTTACGTCGATCACCCTTGGGAGGTGCTGTTCGGCTTCCACGCGGTCTACGGGTTTACCGCCTGCGTGATCCTGGTGCTGGCCGCCAAGGAGATGCGCAAGCTCTTGAGGCGCAAGGAAGACTACTACGATGAATAGCGTGGCGCCTTTTCTGGTCTTTTACCTGGGCGCCGCTCTGGTGGCGTTGACCCGGGGCCGGGTGCGCGCCGCCGTCCTGCTGGCCATCCCCCTTGTCGGAGCCTTCAATCTCTTCACCATCGCCGATGCCGCCATCGGCACCGTCGCCGTCTTTGACTACACGCTGACCTACCTCAGGGTCGACCGGCTGAGCTTGCTGTTCGGCTACCTTTTCCACTTGGCGGCGTTTATCGGCGTCGTTTATTCGCTGCATCTGCGCGACACCAGCCAGCACGTGACGGGGACGCTTTATGCCGGCGGCGCCCTGGGCGCGGTGTTCGCCGGCGACCTGATCACCCTTTTTGTGTTCTGGGAGCTGCTTGCGGTGACGTCGGTGTTCCTGATCCTGGCGCGGCGGACGGAGCGGGCGCGGGCGGCGGCCATGCGCTACCTCGTCATCCAGGTTCTGTCCGGCGTCATTCTTTTGGCCGGCGTCCTGATCAGGGTCCACGAGACCGGTTCCATCGCCTTCGATTTCATCGGCCTCGACGGCCTCGGCTCGGGGCTGATTTTTCTTGCCTTCGGCATCAAGTGCGCTTTCCCGCTGCTCCACAACTGGCTGACCGATTCCTATCCGGAGGCGACGCCGACGGGCACGGTTTTCTTGTGCGCCTTCACCACCAAGGTCGCCGTCTACGCGCTGGCGCGCGGTTTCCCGGGAACCGAAATCCTGATCTACATCGGCGCCGTGATGACCATGTTCCCCATCTTCTACGCGGTCATCGAGAACGACCTGAGACGGGTGCTGGGCTACAGCATGATCAACCAGCTCGGGTTCATGGTCGCCGGCATCGGCATCGGCACCGAGTTGGCGATCAACGGCGCCGTCAGCCACGCCTTCAACGACGTCATCTTCAAGGCGCTGTTATTCATGTCCATGGGCGCGGTGCTGTTCAGGACCGGCAGGATCAACGGTTCGGAGCTGGGCGGGCTTTACAAGTCGATGCCGATCACTACTGGATTTTGCATCGTCGGCGCCGCCTCCATATCCGCTTTTCCGCTGTTTTCGGGATTCGTGTCGAAGTCCATGGTCATGGTGGCGGCGTTGGAGGAAGGCCACCCCGTTGTCTGGTTGGCGCTGCTGTTCGCTTCGGCCGGCGTCTTCCATCACGCCGGCATCAAGATCCCGTTCTTCGCCTTTTTCGCCCATGATTCGGGGATCAGGACCCGCGAGCCGCCGCTGAACATGCTGATCGCCATGGGGCTGGCGGCGGCGATCAGCGTTTTCAACGGCTCTTATCCGTGGGTGCTTTACAGCCTGCTGCCCTTCCCGGTGGATTACGCGCCCTACACCGTCGCCCACGTCCTGACCCAGAGCCAGTTGTTATTCTTCGCGGCGTTGGCTTTCTGCATGCTGAAATTGACGGGGCTCTATCCGCCCGAGCTGGCCGGCGTCAACATCGACTCCGAATGGTCCTACCGGTGGCTGCTGCCGCGCGCCGTCAAGGTGTTCAAGGCCGTCTTCGCGCCTCTCGACCTGGGCGTTCGCCGGGCGGCGCTGGGGTTTGTCAACCACTTCATCGCCGCCGTCTTCCGCCGCGCCGGCCCCGACGGCGTCCTCGCCCGCTCGCCGCTGGCCGGCGGCATGGTGGTCTGGGTGCTGGTGCTGCTCGCCCTTTATCTGCTGCTGAATTTCCTGTGAGGGGGGAGCGGGCCGGCGCCGATTCTTATCAACTAAGGACTTGGCTCCATGCTGTCGGCGAACTTCCGCAATCTCTTGCCGACCGCCGGGACGGTCTCCACGCCAAGAGGCCGGGCGCTCAACCGCCGAGGAGCAGCCGGCCTACCTCCGGGTCATCGAGCAGTTCGCCGCCCTTGCCGGCGTCCGGATTGCGATGTATCCGGGAACGGAGCCTACTTCCCGTCCACCGGCTTGGTGCCGGGAATCCAGGCCTTGACCACCACCGATTTGCCCGATTGGGAGCGCATGATCTTCGGTTTCACGACTTGATCCAAAGCCGGCGCCTCCCTGGCTCTGGAAAACGACAGGCGCATCGCTTCCAGCGAAATTTCCCCCCGCCTGCCTCTTTTCAACGCCTTCTTGTAGGCCAGCGTCCCTTTCGCCAGCCGGGTCAGGCTTTCGGCGCTTTGGTGGCCGAAGCGGCGCCAGATGTCGCCGAGGAACGTCTCCACCTCATGGGGGAGGAACAATTCGGCGTCCATGTTCGGCCGCCCCTTGGAAAAGGCTTTGTAGACGTTGGGTTCGACCGGCCCCATCTCCTCGGCGACGAAGACGGCGGGCATCAGTTTGGCTCCGTCATGGGCGACCGCGTAATAAGCCTGCGACAGAAACAGCAGGCGATGAAGCTTCTGCGGCTGCAGATACTCGTTTTGCTCCAACGCCTTGTCGGCGAACCAAAAGGCAACGTCGAAAGCCGAATTCACCACTGACGGCATATTACGTTCCTCGTCTTCGCGGGCGGTGATTCGGGGGATGGGGGCTTCCAACGCCGGTAAAAGCGCCCGCGATCATCCGCGAATGTCCCGTGTCTTATAAGAGCTGGTAAAAAATAAGGGTGAACGCGAAAAGAGACAAGATCATCTTCAAGACTTGGTATTTTAAGCCTTGACGTCGAGCGGTTCCCTCGGCATGTGGTCACCGACACGCAATAACCGGGCGCCGAAAGCGTAGGCGGCACGGGCCTGGATAAGGCGCGAGAACTCCTTGCCCAAATCCACGCCTCCCTGCCTCAAGACGTTGATCCGAACGCCTCCCGAGACGTGGCTTGCGCCGTTCTTCCGCCCGCCGGCCAGGCTGGTAGTCCTGATCTCGACGGCGTCGAAATCCTCGCTGTTGACGTTGGCGACATTTTCGGCCACCGCCGCAAGCCTGGCGGCATTGGCGGTCAGGGACGAGATGGCCGATGACATGGCGCCGGATATTTGCATGGCTCGCCTGGATGTGGTCTCGACGCGGAATACCGAGAATCATAGAACCGCTCCATTCCGTCCGTCTATGACGGTGCTCACAACCGGTTGCGTGGCCATAAAAAAACCGGAACTTTCGTCCCGGCCGAAGAACGGCGCAACGAGTGATCCTAAAGAGTCATGCTGAGCGAGGTGCCAAGGGTGTTGTGGTTTCCGCTGATCACCTTGGCGTTGGTTTCATAAATGCGAATGGCCTTGGCCACCAATCCGGCGAATTCCCGCGACCTTGTGACGACGCCCCGCTGGCCGGGGTCGCCGGCGTTCTCCTGAAACGCGATCATCGCCGCGAAAACCCGGCTGGGGGTAATAAAGCCGCCGCC
>JAUXMA010000240.1 GCA_030623425.1 Rhodospirillaceae bacterium | reverse complement strand
CGTGCCGCGCCAACAGGTTGGCCAGCTCCGTCGCCTTGGGCGTAAGGCCGGCCGTGTCGACCACCGCCCGCGGATGGGAAATCAGGGCCAGACCCTTGAGTTCCTCGGCTTCGTCCCAGATCAAGCCGAAATAGCCGCAGATCTGCATAACCAGGCCGGGGCCGGGTTGGCCCCGGTTGCCATGCTCGAGGGCCGAAAGATAGGCCGCCGAGACGCCGAGATCGTCGGCCATTTTTTTCTGCGTGATCCCACGCCGGGCCCGCAATTCCTTGATTTTCACGCCGAAAGGGGTCATCGGTCGCCTGTCGCGGAGACAAGGTCCTAAGCTCCTGGGCATATTCCGCCGAATGGAGCCAACCTTACTTCTTTTTTTTCAATAGCACATAGAGCGCTCCCTCGCCGCCGTCCCTGGGCCGGGCCTGGGAAAAAGCCAGAAGCCGTCGCCGGTTCGGGGCCTCGTTGAGCCAGCAGGGAACGGCGGCGCGCAGGACCCCGATGCCGCCGCCAGGCCGCAATCCCTTGCCGGTAATGACCCGCACGGCGCGGCGGCTAGCCGTTTGCGCGCCCTCCAGAAACGCGGCCAGCGCCCGGTGCGCCTCATCCTGGGTCATGCCGTGCAGGTCGATGCTGGCCTCGATCGGCAACTGCCCGCGCTTGAGCCGGGCCGCCGTGCGCTTGTCGACACCGGCGGCGACGCCGGCGGCAAGCTCCGGCGGCGGCGGCCGATGGGCGGCGGCGGAATTCGCCGGTTTCGCCGACGGCTCCTTTTCCGGCGGCGGTCCCTTTTCCGGCGGCGGTCCCTTTTCCGGCGGTGGTCCCTTTTCCGGCGGTGGGATATCGGCGGCCTTCTCGCTTTCCTCCCTCGGCAAAGGAACGACGTCGCTGGTGACGAGGTGCCACAAGTCGTCCTCTTCCCTGCTGAGCGGGCGGCCGGCGGCGGCGGGTTTTGGCGATTTACTTTTCTTTGCCATGGATCAAAACAATGCGCGGGAGGCGCCGGCCATGGGCACCGAGAAGAAGGGTTCGCTCGATGTCGGCGGTGCGCGACGGGACGACGACGTAATCGAAGCTCTCGAAGGCGTCGAAGGCATCGGCGCAGAATGCGGGTTTCGCTCGCCGATGGCAAGCCGCCGACGGCGGCGGACTCGCCATCCCGCACGGGCTGTCTGACTTGCTATGGCGGCGTGTTCTTCGGCAGCAAAAGGTAATAACGGCCCGATTGCTTCATCGATCCGGCCCGGGCGGCGGCCAGGGCGCCACGACCCCAGAAAAAGTCACCGCGCACCGGGCCCTTGATGGCGGCGCCGCCGTCTTGGGCGACGACCAGACGACGCAATGGCTTCTCCGGGTCGAGAGGATCGGTGGTGTCGAGCCAGATCGGCAATGAAAAAGGCACGAACCTGGGATCGACGGCGAAACTGCGGCCCGCTGTCAGCACCGCCCCTTGGGCGCCGACGGGACCGTCGCCGTCAAGGATACGGAAGAAAATGAACGACGGGTTGCGGCTCATCACAAGCCTTCCTTCCGCCGGATGGGCCTTGATCCAGGTTTGGATGGCCCGCATGGAAACGTCGTCCTTGTCGATCGCGCCCTGAATGATCAGTTCCCGCCCGATGGATTTGTAAACATGCCCGTTGCGGCCGGCGAAACCCAGGCGGACCGTTTGGCCATCCTCCATGACCACGCGGCCGGAGCCTTGAACGTGCAGGAAGAAGGCATCAACCCGATCATCCACCCACAGCATTTCCAGGCCCCGGCCGCTTAGCGCGCCGCTTTCGATCTCGGCGCGGGTCGCATAGGGCACGAAATTGCCGGCGGCGAGCCGACCGGCAAGACGGCGGCCCTTCCATTGCGGCCGGAAGCGGCTCAAATCGGCATCGATCAAGTCGGCGGGCCGGGCGTAAATAGGGGTTTGATAGGACCCTTTTCGAGTCCAGGAACCTCTGAGCTCCGGCTCGAAGTATCCGGTGAACAGACCTTCGGGTTGATGATTATCGCCGGCCAAATAAGGGACGAACCATGTTTCGAAGAAACGTCGCGCCGCCACGTCATCGCCACCGTCGATGCCGGCGGCGGCGGCGCAGATGGGGCGCCAGTCGGCAACGGTTCCGCCGATTCCACCGCCACCCAGGGAGCGGGAGGCGGGCTGGGACCGCAAACGCCGGCAGGAATGGCGGAAGGCGAGTAGAGCGGCGCCATGCGTATCATCGCGCCAATCCGGGAGATCGGTGAATGAGGCCCGTTGCAGAGTCAGCTTGGACGATGCCGGCAAGGGTCCGACCGCCATCTCCGCCGGAGCGCAAGCGCCAAGCGCGGCGAATCCCGCCGCCATCAGCAGCTTGGCCAGGATTTCAATCCAAACTACGGGTTGCGACCAGTATCCAGTTGGGATTGCGAGAAGAGGGGTCGTGGGAAAAGGTCCAGAAATCGGTTACCTCGTTGATGGTGTTTGGGTCGCCTTCGATCACGGCTTCGTTTTGGTCGCGGAGTGTGTTGATCTGCTCGCTAATGAATTTGACGGTGATCAGGGCGGTGCGGTCTTCGATGAAGGCTTCGACGATATCCGCCGACTTGATGCGTATCAAAGTGTCATCCAAGGTTTGACCGCTCTGTTCGCGGTCCTTGATGGCCTGGGCGAAATTGTCGAACACATCGGCGTTGAGAAGGGGCTTAAGGCTGTCGGCCTTTCCCGAGGCATAAAAGCCGAGAATAATTTCGAAAGCGGCTTTGGCGCCGGAAAGGAATTCCTTGGTATTGAAATCGGGGTCGGCATCCTTGATCTGCCTGATGCCCGCGGCAAGGAAGTCGTCCGCCTCGTCGGCGGTCGATAAGACGTCGTCGTCATCGCCGGTGAGATCTGACAGTGGCACGACATTGTCGTCGGGTTGATCGTCGGGTTGATCGCCGGCAACGTTATTTTCCAACGATTCCCGGTCCTTGAAAAGATCGCGAGGACGACTTTCGTGACCGTCACGGCGACCGAGGACGCTGCGGAGACGCAAAACCAGAAACGCCGCGATCATGACGAAAAAAATAATGTCTATGTATGGAATTTCACCGCTCATGATTTTCGTGCCGTCGCACCCTCCAGGCTGGACCTTCGAACATCCCTGGGTTAAACACAATTATACGAAATTGCGGCTTGCCGCGCCAGGACCCAGGCAACACATTATATCGATATCTTCAGGTTAGCATCGTTTTCTTCTAAAGCTAGAGATAAGGCATCATTTCATTCGGAACAAGCATGCGCGTCATTTTCCTATTTGGAATAATTGTGGTTCCAGGCGTGGAATTCGCCGTATTCGCCGAGATCGGCGATCGAATCGGCCTGTGGCCAACGCTGAGCGCCGTCTTTCTAACCGCCGTCGCCGGCGTGGCGCTGTTGCGCCGGCAAGGTTTGGCAACCTTGCGCCGCGCCATGAAACATCTGGAGCGGGGACGCTTCCCGGTCAACGAGGTCTTCGACGGTTTTTGTCTGTTGGTGGCTGGCGCCCT
>JAUXMA010000051.1 GCA_030623425.1 Rhodospirillaceae bacterium | reverse complement strand
GATGCGTTCGGCCAGAAAGGCGTAAATCTCCGCGGTTTCCAAGGCGATCCGCCGCCGCTTGACGGCATCGCCGATGTAATGGAGGGTGCGCATGTTGTGCAGGCGGTCGGCGAGCTTGACCATCAGCACCCGGATGTCCTCGGACATGGCGAGGACCAGCTTGCGGAAATTCTCGGCCTGTTTCGCATGGTCCGATTGGAGCTCGATACGGGTCAGCTTGCTGACGCCGTCGACCAAGCGCGCCACCTCGCCGCCGAAATGATTTTTCACTTCCTTCAGGGTAACCGGGGTGTCCTCGATGACGTCGTGGAGAAGAGCGGTGATGATGGAGATGGTGTCCAGCTTGTATTCGGTGAGAATTCCCGCCACTTCCAAGGGATGGGAGAAATAAGGGTCGCCCGAGGCCCGTTTCTGCGCGCCATGCGCCTTGATGGCGAACACATAGGCGCGGTTGAGGGCGTCCTCATCGGCGTTGAGGTTGTATGCCTTGACCTTTTCGACGAGTTCGAAATGCCGGATCATGGAACCCCACGTTCATCGTCGCCGCGGGGCCGCTGGTGGCGCTGGTTTGCCATCATGTCGTTTCCTGGCGTTGGCCTTGCCGCCGCGGCCATGAGCGGTCACTCGGACCGGCCCTAAACCTATTTGGAGACGGCTTCGGTTGCGTTGCCATTGGTGGTTTCGGCATCCGTATCCCCCGCCTTGCCGCCATCGTCAGTGGCCGGCTCGCCGTCGGCGGCATCGCCCTCCGCCTCCATGGGGACAGCGGGTGCGTCGGACTCTTCGATCAGCTCCTGTTGGATGGCGAGATAATCCACCTCGTCCTCTTCCGGCTCCTCCATTTCGACGTGTTTCTGCAGGCTCTTGATCAGGCCATCCTCCAGGTCTTTCAGGTCGATCGTCTCTTCGGCGATCTCGCGCAGGGCGACAACGGGGTTTTTGTCGTTGTCCTTTTCGACGGTGAGTGGCACGCCGGCCGAGATGCTGCGAGCCCGTTGCGCCGCCAACATGACCAGTTCGAACCGGTTCGGAATCTTGGTAATGCAGTCTTCCACGGTGACACGAGCCATGAGGGCGTCTCCTATGTCATGAGTCGGGATGGGAAAATAACGTCCGCTTCGCCGGGGTTATATATTGTGCATGGCAATATAAGACAAGGCCCGCACACACTCTTGGCAGTGGCGGCAGCCCCCTTTTCCCCGGCACGGCCACCGTCGCGCCCGCCGGGGCGGAAGGATTCAAATTGCAGTCCACTCGGTTCCGAAAGCACCCGCCGCATCCGCCATGGGTTCGGCGGTCCGATCCGCCGGCAAGGCCTTGATCAGCTCGGCGATGCCGGTGCCCGTGACCGGATGACGCCAGTGGCGGACCAATTCGGCCAGGGGCAGGAGGACGAAGGGGCGTTCGTGCATGCGCGGATGCGGCAATTCAACGCCGTCGCCGGGGCCGGTCACCATAGTGTCATAGTCGAGAAGGTCCAAATCGACGATACGCGGCTCGTTGCGCGCCCGGCGGCGGCGTCCGAACCGGGCCTCGATGGCCAGCAACGTGTCCAACGCCTGGGGCGGCGACAACGCCGTTTCGACCTCGGCGACGCCGTTGACGAACCAGGGTTGGCGCGAGGCCGGCAACGGCGCGCTTCGATACCAGCGCGAGCGGCGCCGGATGGTCAGTCCGGCCTCGGCCATGGCGGCCAACGCCGCCCCGCAGGTGGCCCGGGGCGGCCCGTGCCGCGGACTCGGCAGATTGGCGCCGACGCCGATGAATATCAAAACCTTTTCTCCGCCACGGTATTCCCCCTTGCGGCCGCCGCATGGCGGCCCTACCTAATAAAAAACGGATATCGCTACCGTCGGATTGATTATTTTCGCCGCCGGCAAGTTTTTAATGACGTTTTCTAACTTTGTCGAAAGCATTTGAAACAAAAGGATTTAGAGCAATGATTTTTTATCCGCAGGAACGCATTGGCCTGTTCATTGACGGCTCGAATCTCTACGCCGCCGCCCGGGCGCTGAATTTCGACATTGATTATAAGCGACTGCTCGAACTGTTCGCCTCCAAAGGCCACCTGATCCGCGCTTTTTATTACACCGCCCTCCTCGAGGATCAGGAATACTCGCCCATTCGTCCGCTGGTCGATTGGCTGGACTACAATGGATACACCATGGTCACCAAGCCGACCAAGGAATTCACCGACGCCACCGGCCGCCGCAAGGTCAAGGGCAACATGGACATCGAGCTCGCCATCGACGTCATGGAGATGGCCCAGTTCATTGATCATGTCGTCATCTTTTCCGGCGACGGCGACTTCCGCCGTCTGGTCGAAGCGGTGCAGCGCAAGGGCGTCCGCGTCAGCATCGTCAGCACCGTCCGCTCGCAGCCGGTCATGGCCGCCGACGAGCTTAGGCGCCAAGCCGACTATTTCATTGAACTGCAGGACATCCAGTCCGACATCACCCGCCTCGCTGGTAAGGACGAAGAAGAACCCGGCGAGGGGCCGTTGCCGATCCCCGAAGCCCACCTGGAAACGGCCTGAAATTCGTTCCGTGCCCGCAAGTCCGGAACCGGATTGCCGGCTGTGCCCGCGCCTGGTCGATTTCCGCCACGCCAACCGGGACGCCCATCCCGGCTGGCACAACGGTCCGGTTCCCTCCTTCGGGGGCAGGGACGCGTCCTTGCTGATTGTCGGGCTGGCGCCGGGGCTTAAAGGAGCCAACCGCACGGGCCGGCCTTTTACCGGCGATTTCGCCGGCGATTTCCTGTATGGAACCCTGAAGACATTCGCCCTCGCCCGCGGAGATTACGGCCGCAGGGCCGACGACGGCCTGAGCCTGATTGGTTGCCGGGTGACCAACGCCGTCCGTTGCGCGCCGCCGGCGAACGCACCGACGGCGGCGGAAGCGGCGGCCTGCCGGCGGTTTCTCGCCGCCGAGATCGACGGCATGCCGAATCTCAAGGTCATTCTCGCCCTCGGCATCATCGCCCACGGCGCCGTGGTGGCGGCCGTGGGCGAGAAAAAAAGTGCCTGGAAATTCGCCCATCACGCCTTTCGCCGCCTGCCGCAAGGGCTGGTGCTCGCCGACAGCTACCACTGTTCGCGCTACAACACCAACACCGGCAGACTCACCCGGACCATGTTCGAAGCCGTGTTCGCGGACATCATGGAGCGCCTCGGCGGCTGAATTTCCCATTTGCCGCCGTCCTCCCCGCCGGGGTTCCCCAGTTTCCCGTGCTCATGGACTACGACGCCCTGCTCACATACTTCCTTGAGGCCGGAAAGAGTAGATTATAATAAACATTTTCATATCAATTCATTATATTGTTTCTATCATATAAAAGTTTAAGTTTACCCGATGCCGATTCTTATCAACATAGACATGCTTGTTTTATGAAAGAAGCGGTCTTTCGTGGTTTTAAAGGACCACTCGCGGCAGGGTGGCGGGCGGGGCGACCACTTCGGTTGTCATAGCGCGACCACGCGGTCACGCAATGAATGTCCGTGGTCGGTTCGACTTGCATAAGCCGTCATCCATGTTTCAGCCCTTGCCGCGCATCAGCCTGGCTTTCTGGCGTTGCCAATCGCGATCCTTGATGGCCGCCCGCTTGTCGGCCTTGCGCTTGCCGCGGGCCAGGGCCAGTTGCACCTTGGCGATGCCGCGGGAATTGAAATAGACGGCCAGCGGCACCAGAGTCATGCCTTCCCGATTGACCGCGCCCAAGAGCTTGGCGACTTCGCGCTTGTGCATGAGCAGTTTGCGTTGCCGCCGCGGGTTGTGGCTGAAATGGCTGGCCGCCCGGTATTCCGGGATATAGGCATTGAAGAGGAAAAGTTCACCCCCGCTGTCGCCGGCGTAGGCTTCGGTGATGGTGGCGCGGCCCTCGCGCAGGGACTTGACTTCGGTGCCGAAGAGGACGATTCCCGCCTCGAAGGTTTGGTCGATGGCGAAGGTGTGGCGCGCCTTGCGGTTTCGCGCCACGACCGTGCCGTCAAAGTTCTGTTTTTTTGGCGCCATCGGCCGGCGCCGGTCAGCAAAGAAGCCCCGCCAAGGCGTTTTTGACGCGCTCCTTGCTTGTGGCGGAAATTTCACAAAGCGGCGGCCGCGTCTCGGCCGCGCACTTGCCCAGCAAGCTGGCGGCGTATTTGACCGGTCCGGGGCTGGTTTCGCAGAACATGGCCTGATGCAGGGGCATCAGTTTGTGTTGAAGCGCCATGGCGGTTTCATAATCGCCGTCCCGCCAGGCGCCTTGCATGTCGGAGCACATCTTGGGCGCGACGTTGGCGGTGACCGAGATGCAGCCCTGGCCGCCGCCGGCCAGGAACGGCACGGCGGTCGCGTCCTCGCCCGACAACTGGCAGAAATCCGGGCCGATGGCGAGCCGTGTCGCCAGCGGCCGGGCCAGGTCCGAGGTGGCGTCCTTGACGCCGACGATGTTGGGCAGCCGAGCCAGCCGGGCCATGGTCTCGACGCTGATGTCGACGGCGCTGCGGCCGGGAATGTTGTAGACGATGATGGGAACGTCGACGGCGTCGTGGATGGCCTTGTAATGCCGGTAAAGGCCTTCCTGGGTCGGCTTGTTGTAGTAAGGAGCCACCACCAGGACGGCGGCGGCGGCGGCGTCCTTGGCGTGGTGGGTCAAATCGATGGCTTCGGCGGTGGAATTGGAGCCGGTGCCGGCGATGACCGGCGCCCTGCCGCGCGCCACCTCGATGCACATTTCGACCACGCGCATGTGCTCGGCGTGGGAAAGGGTCGGCGATTCGCCGGTGGTCCCGCAAGGAACCAAGCCGTGCGTACCTTGCTCGATCTGCCATTCGACCAGGGATTTAAAGGCGGTTTCGTCGACGTTTCCATCCTTGAACGGCGTAATCAGAGCGACCATCGATCCCTTGAACATTGCATCCTCGCTTGAGTTCCGCCATCGACAGCTGTTCGCGGCGGCCTCGCGGACGTTGGCGCGGCCCAGGGCGGGGCCAGCTCGCCGATCATGGCCTGTTCTCTTCGAGCGGCGACGATACCCCCAACAAGACCGTCGCGGCAAGCGGCGGGTTTCGCGCGCCAATAAGGATTACCGCGGTTTTCGCGGCCTCTTCTCTTTTCCCGGCCAGCAACGGGTTGTCGCCGGCGCCGTGTCGTCGTAGAGTTTCGGCGTCCGGCGGCAACTGGGTTTGGCGTTTTCGGCCGGGGAACTGGGGTTTTTATGGGACGCTACGGGATCATCGCTTGCATCGCCGCGGCGGCTGTCTTGACGGCGGCGCCGGTGGCGGCCGGCTTTCTCACGGCTGAAGACAGCCGCTTATCCAAGTTCGCTTTCCAGGCCGCCGGCGCCGACAGGTGGAGCGAGGTTCGCCGCTTGGCCGGGCGCATCAAGGATCCGCTGACGGTGAAAATTTTCCGCTGGCTGGACTCTAGCCGCCGCGGCACCGAGGCTTCGTTCGAGGAGATCGCCGGCTTCATGGCCAACAATCCGGACTGGCCCGGGCAAAGCCTGTTGCAACGCCGGGCCGAGGAGGCGATGACCGCCAAAACCCCGGATTCGGCGGTCCTCGCCTGGTTCAGGACGCGCCAGCCCGTCTGCACCGACGGCAGCGTTCGATACGGCGCCGCCCTGCTGGCCTCGGGCGACAGGGAAAAAGCCCGCCGGGTGCTCAGGGACGTCTGGATCAACGGCGATTTCGGCAAAAAGCAGGAAAAGAACTTTTACCGGCGTTACCGCAAGCTTCTGACCCGCGAGGATCACATTGCCAGGCTGGACCGGCTGTTATGGGACGGCCGCGACTGGCCGGTTCGGCGCATGCTGTGGAAGGTCAATCCCGGCTATCGCGCCTTGGCCGTGGCGCGGCTTTTCCTGCGCCACGGGCGGGGAAACGTGGACACCGCCATCGCCGCCGTGCCGGAGCGCCTGAAAAACGATCCGGGCCTCGTCTACGAGCGGCTGCGCTGGCGCCGGCGCAAGGGCCGCGACCTGTCGGCGCGCGAGCTTCTCGACGAGCCTCCGGAAGAACTGGAACGGCCCGCGGTTTGGTGGGTGGAACGCGCCTTCCTGGCGCGCCGCGCCTTGCAACGGGGCCATGTCTCGGCTGCCTACCGGCTCGCCAAGAACCATAGCCTCGTGGCGGGCGGCGCCAGCTTCGCCGAGGCCGAATGGCTGTCCGGGTGGATCGCCCTGCGCTTCCTGAGGGAAGTTAAGATCGCCAAAGACCACTTCCTGGCCATGTTCGAGGCGGTGCGATACCCGGTCAGCCGGGCCCGCGGAGCCTATTGGCTGGCCCGCACCGCCAAAGCCATGAACGACGCCAAGAGCGCCGACAAGTGGTACCGCATCGCCGCCGGCTTCCCCACCGCCTATTACGGCCAATTGGCGGCGTCGTGGATCGGCCCGGGGCACGGTCTCGTCTTCCCATCCGATCCGATCTCCGATTCGGCTCAGGTCGAGGCTTTCGAATCGCACGAACTGACGCGGGGGATCCGGATCATGGGCGATCTCGATCAAAAGGACCGGATCGACCCGTTCGTCAGGGCTCTGAGCGCGGTCAGAAAGGTCCCCGACTGGCGCTCCCTGACAGCGGCCCTGGCGCGGATGCAGGGACGGCCCGACCTAGCGATCAAAGTGGCCAAGGCGTCGACCCGCGACGGCCGGGATTTGGTTGAGACCGGATACCCGGCGTTGATTCCGCCGCCGCTGGCCGACCGCTCCGGGAAACCTCTCGTCGAGGTTCCCCTGGTGCTGGCCACGATCCGCCAGGAAAGCGCCTTCAATCCCCTGGCGACGAGCCCAAAGGGAGCCCGCGGACTGATGCAGTTGATGCCCCGAACCGCCCACAGGACGGCGGGAAAACTCAAGCTCCCATACTCGCCGCGGCGCCTGACCACCGATCCCGACTACAACATGATCCTTGGACAAGCTCATCTGGCGGATATGATCGAGCTCTTTGACGGCTCTTACATCATGGCGCTGGCCGCCTACAACGCGGGTCCGTCAAAGGTCCGGAAATGGAGGCGCCGCAACGGCGATCCCCGGGACTACGCTGTCGACGCCATCGACTGGATCGAATTGATTCCCATTGACGAAACACGAAATTACATCCAAAGAGTTATGGAAGATCTGCAAATCTACCGTCACCGTTTGGCCGACGCGCAAATGGCCTTGTCCCTGGAAAACGATCTCCGGCGCTGAGCGTGGTGGCGCGGCCGCGGAAAGTGTTACCGATGGTTTCAGACGGCGTTTCGGTTTGCCTCTTCGGCGCCTACGGCACCCTTTTCGACGTCACCGCGGCGCTGAGCCGCCACAACGGCGATCTAGGCGACAAGACCGGTCCCCTGAAGTCGCTCTGGCGAAACCGGCAATCGGAACACGCCCGGAAGGCGAACCAGATGGCCGAATACGAGAATTTCTGGCATCTCATCTCTCACGGCCTCGATGAGGTCATGGCCGAGCTGAACCTGGACAATCCCGTGCTGCGCGCGAAACTTATGGACTGTTTCCTCCGCCCCGAACTCTATCCGGACGTCAAGGGGGCCCTGACTGCTCTTTCCGAACGGAACGTAAAGACGGCGATTCTCTCCAATGGCGCGCCGTTCATGCTGATCGCCGCCGTCAAAAACGCCGGCATCCAGGATCTGCTTAAACAGCTGATTTCCGTCGACCCGGCGCGCCACTACCTGCCCCATCCGTCGGTTTACCAGTTGGCGGTGGACGAACTGAATTCGCAAGCCGGCCGTATCTGTTTTCTGTCGGCGGACAGCGACGACGTGGCGGCGGCCAGCGACTTCGGCTTGCAAGCGGTCTGGATCAACCGTCTCGGCCGGCAATGGGAACTCCCCTCCGCCCCCCTCGTTCATGAAATTTCCACCCTGGCGGAGCTGTCCGCCCTGTTGCCGACATGAACCGGCGGCATGGCCGGATGCGGCTAGTGTTTTTGCATCTCCCAGGACGCCTGGTGCTTTTTTTCCGGGATTGCGGCGACCCCTCGCCGGTCTCCCCCTCCGTTCTCCGCATCGCCGATTTGACCCGCAACAACAAAGACTTTCACCATCAGTGAGTTGCCCATCAAAGACGCGGGGAACTTCGGCTTAAGCGTCGATTGCCGTGGCAAAACGGTGGCCGTCATCCGCACCGGCGGCAATGTCGACGCGGATGTCTTCCGGAAAGTTTTGCAATCAGCTGTTGGAAACGATTTTCTTTGAATTCCCAACGTCCTCGCCGGCGGTGGGCGGCGTATCCGTCGCGGGCGGCGTATCCGTCGCGGGCGGCGAATTCTTTGTCGAGTTTCCGACCACGAGGTTGATCTTGCCAGCGGCGCCGACCTTGTCGGTTATGCGTTTGCAATGGCCTTCCAGGAAAGCGCCGGTTTCGATGGACAGTTCCTCGTGCAGGATGTCGCCGACCACCCGGGCGGTCTTGTACAGGTGGACGTTGCGGGCTTTGATCTGGCCGTGAACGGTACCGTAAACGCGGATGAAGTCGGCGCAGATTTCGCCTTTGACTTTAGCGGTTTCGCCGACGAGCAGGGTCTTGCAACGGGTATCGCCGTCGATGGCCCCGTCGATCTGGATTTCGCCCTCACTGTTGAGATCGCCGGTAATGTGCAAATCGCCGCTTACGATCGACGGCGGCACGGGTTTTTTGGACTTTTCAGAAGCCTTGTTCGACGCCGTTTCGGCCGCCCCTTTGCTAGTTTTGGAAAACATACCGTCCCGCCGTGATGAATTTCATGGGATTCCTGGCTTTGCCCATGAAAATGACTTCATAATGCAGATGAGCGCTGGTGCTGCGGCCGGTATTTCCCAGCAAGCCGATCTTCTCACGAAATTTAAGCCTTTGTCCCTTTTTGACAAGGGTTTTTTGGAGATG
>JAUXMA010000132.1 GCA_030623425.1 Rhodospirillaceae bacterium | reverse complement strand
TCTGCGGCTATTTCGGCTTGATCTGGGACGAAGCCGAGGAACTCAAGGGTCTGGCCCTGATTTCCCATCCGCGGGCGGTGGTCGACACGGCCGGCCTTACGCCCAAGGCGACGGAGCTGGCCAACCTGTTGGCGCGGCACGATGATGACCTCGATGAAGAGACCCTGGAAAGACTCCTGGCGGAGATCAAAGGGCGCGGCGGATCGAACAAAAAACCGGGAAATTAAGGGGTTGCCGGGAAGACGGGATATAAGAATTTAACGGCCACCGACAACCGTCTAAAGAATAAACTTACTCAAATCGGCGTCCTTGGCCAACTCGCCCACCTTCTCGCGGACCTGTTGGGCGTCGATGGTGATCGTCTCGCCGTTGCGTTCGGAGGCGGTGAAACTGATGTCCTCCAAGAGCTTTTCCATCACCGTGTGGAGGCGCCGGGCGCCGATGTTCTCGACGCCGCTGTTGATCTCGGCGGCGAGATCGGCGACTTCGGAGATGGCCTCGCCGGTGAACTCCAGGGCGATCTCCTCGACCCCCATCAGGGCGGTATATTGCTTGATCAGGCTGGCTTCCGGCTCGGTCAGGATGCGGACGAAATCATCCCGGGTCAGCGCCTTGAGTCCGACCCGTATCGGCAGGCGGCCTTGCAGTTCGGGCAGCATGTCGGCGGGCTTGGCGAGGTGGAAGGCGCCCGACGCGATGAACAAGATGTGGTCGGTCTTGACGGCGCCGCGCTTGGTCGGCACCGTCGTTCCCTCGATCAGCGGCAAAAGGTCCCGTTGCACGCCCTCGCGGCTGATGTCGGCGCCGATGCGTTCGGAGCGGACGGTGATCTTGTCGATCTCGTCCAAGAAAACGATGCCGTTGTTTTCGACCGCCTCGATGGCCTCTTTGACCACTTTGTCCTCGTCGAGGAGCTTGTCGCTTTCCTCTTCCACCAGCACTTGGTAGGATTCGGAGACGCTCAAGCGCTTCGACTTGGTCTGCGCGCCGAAGGCCTTGCCCATGATCTCGTTCAAGTTGATCATGCTCATCTGGGCGCCGGGCATGCCGGGAACTTCGAAGCTCGGCATGCCGCCGCCGCTATCCGCCACCTGGATTTCCACCTCCTTGTCGTCGAGTTCGCCCTGGCGCAGTTTAACGCGGAACTTCTCGCGGGTATCGCTGCCCGCCTCTTCGCCGACCAGGGCGTCCAGCACCCGTTCCTCGGCTAGAAGCTCGGCCTTGGCGGCGACCTGTTTGCGCAACTTCTTGCTGGTCGCATGAATGGCGATCTCGACCAGGTCGCGGATGATTTGCTCGACGTCGCGGCCGACATAGCCGACCTCCGTGAACTTGGTGGCCTCGACCTTGATGAACGGGGCCTGGGCCAGTTTCGCCAAGCGGCGGGCGATCTCGGTCTTGCCGACGCCGGTCGGCCCGATCATCAGGATGTTCTTGGGCAGAATCTCATCGCGCAGGGTTTCGTCCAATTGCTGGCGACGCCAGCGGTTGCGCAGCGCGATGGCGACGGCGCGTTTGGCATCGTCCTGGCCGATGATGTAGCGGTCCAGTTCGGAAACGATCTCGCGGGGCGTGAAACTTGTTTTCATAGAGCCTCGATGATCAAATTGGTGTTGGTGTAGACGCAGATGCCGGCGGCGATCTCCATGGCCTTTCTGGCGATGGCTTCGGCGTCCAGATCGTCGCGGTCGAAAAGCGCCCGGGCCGCCGCCAGGGCGTAATTGCCGCCGGAACCGATGCCGATCAATCCATCCTCGGGTTCGAGGACGTCGCCGGTTCCGGTCAACACCAGCGAGACCTCCTTGTCGGCCACCGCCATTATCGCTTCCAGGCGTCTGAGATAACGGTCCGTGCGCCAGTCCTTGGCCATCTCCACCGAGGCCCGGGTGAGTTGTCCGGGATACTGGTCGAGCTTGCCTTCCAGGCGCTCGAAAAGGGTGAAGGCGTCGGCGGTGGCGCCGGCGAAGCCGGCGATCACGGAACCATCGGCCAATCCTCGCACTTTCTTGGCGTTGGACTTGATCACCGTGTCGCCGATGCTGACCTGGCCGTCGCCGGCAATGACGACCCGGTCTCCCTTGCGCACCGAGAGAATGGTGGTGCCGTGCCAAGTATTGTGAACTTCATGTGGCATGGTTCGGAAAATTCAGGAAAAGATAACGCCAGGGTCGGGTGCCTATCCGAGATTTAGGCATAACAAGCCTTGCGGTCAAGATAAAGACTAGTACACCCCGGCAGGCTTCCGCGCTGGCGGTTTGCCATCCTTCCTGTTACAAGGTCCGGCGAATTTGAAAAGGAGCGCCGCATGCGCAAAGCCAAGGTCAAGCGCAAAACCAAGGAAACGGCGATCGAGGTCGCGGTCAACCTGGATGGAACCGGACAATACGCCGTTTCCACGGGGGTCGGCTTCCTCGATCACATGCTCGAGCAGCTCTCCCGGCACAGCCTCATCGACTTGCGGGTGACGGCGGCGGGCGACCTGCACATCGATTCGCACCACACCACCGAGGATATCGGCATCGCCGTCGGCGATGCCGTCGCCAAGGCCCTTGGCGACCGCAAGGGAATCATCCGTTACGGTTCCGCCATGGCGCCCATGGACGAAGTGCTGACCCGGGTGGTGGTCGACGCCTCGATGCGCCCGTGCCTGGTCTGGAGAGTGAAATTCAAGAGCCCGAAAGTCGGCGACACGGACATCGAACTGTTCAAGGAATGGTTCCAGGCTTTCGCCCAGGCCGCCGGTCTGACCCTGCATGTGGAAACCCTTTACGGAGACAACAACCACCATATTGTCGAATCCTGTTACAAGGGCTTGGCCCGGGCGTTGCGCCAAGCGGTTGAGATCGATTCCCGCAAGGCCGATACGGTGCCTTCGACGAAGGGCGTGCTCGGCGGCTCGCTTTAGAGTATGTTTATGTTGAAAAGAATCGGGCCGGTGCCGACTAAACTTGAAATGCACTAGTCACCGGCGGCCCGGCGAAGAGAGGCAAGCATGCGATTTTACACCGCTCATTTACGCCACGAAACCACCGGTTCCAACTTGCTGTTGGTCAAGGAAGGGTTTTGCTGGCCGGCGTTCATTTTCTCCATCCTTTGGGCGCTCTGGCACCGCCTGTGGCTGGTGGCGCTGGTTATGTTCGCCCTGCAGGCGGGGTTGGGATGGGGAATGGGGGAAATGTCGCTGTCTCCCCTCGGCCAAAGCGCGGGATCCTTCGCCTTGTCGCTGATCTTCGGGATCTTCGCCAACGACTTCAGGTGGTGGACTTACGAGCGGCGCGGTTACCGCCTCGTCGATGTCGTCAGTGGCGCCAATCCCGAAGACGCCGAACGGCGCCTCCTCGACGAATTGCCGGAACTGGCGGCTGAATTGCGGCCATGAATGTGGTCATTATCGATTACGGCTCGGGCAATCTGCGCTCCGTCGCCAAGGCCTTCGAGCGCGCCGCCGGCGAATTCGGTCTGACGGTGGCCGTCACCGCCGACGCCAGGGCGCTGGGCGACGCCAGCCACGTGGTTCTGCCCGGCGTTGGCGCCTATGCCGATTGTAAGCGCGGCCTGGAGGTTCTTCCCGGCATGGCCGAGGCGCTTGAGAAGGCGGTGCTCGATGATGGCAAGCCGTTCTTGGGCATTTGCGTCGGCATGCAATTGATGGCCTCGGTGGGACGCGAACATGGACGCCACCGGGGCCTCGGTTGGATCGCCGGCGAGGTGGTTCCCCTGAAACCCTCGGACCCAAGATTGAAAATTCCCCACATGGGGTGGAACGAACTCTTTTTTTCCTCCGCCCATCCGGTTTTTGACGGCTTGCGCGAAGGCGCTCATGCCTACTTCGTGCATTCCTACGCCTTCGTCTGCGAGGAGTCCGCCCACCGGCTGGCCACCGTCGATTACGGCGGCCCGGTGACCGCCGCGGTCGGCCGCGACAACATGATCGGCACCCAGTTCCACCCGGAAAAAAGCCAGGCGACGGGACTGCGGCTGATCGGCAACTTCCTCGGCTGGAAACCCTGATACCCCGGAAATCCCTTCGATGATTTTTTTCCCGGCCATAGATCTCAAGGACGGCCAATGCGTGCGTTTGCTGAAGGGCGACATGAACAAGGTCACGGTCTTCAACGACGATCCCGGCGGCCAGGCGAAATCGTTCGAGGATTTGGGCTGCCAGTGGCTGCATGTGGTCGACCTCAACGGCGCTTTCGCCGGCCATCCCGTCAACACCGACGCCGTGGTTTCCATTCTCGACGCCGTCGCTATCCCGGTGCAGCTGGGCGGCGGCATCCGCGATTTGGAAACGATCGCATTCTGGCTGGACAAGGGCGTCCGCCGGGTGATCCTGGGCACGGTGGCGCTCCGCGACCGGCCGCTGTTCGAGGCGGCCTGCCGCCGCTTTCCGGACCGTGTGGCGGTAGCGATCGATGCCCGCGACGGCTTTGTCGCCGTCGAAGGGTGGGCCGAAACCTCCGCTGTCAAGGCCGTTGATCTGGCCGACGGACTCGAGGGTGCCGGCGCCGCCGCCATCGTCTACACCGACATCGGCCGCGACGGCGTCATGCAAGGGCCCGACATCGAGGCGGCGGTGGCCTTGGCGGCTCGGCTGTCGACGCCGGTGATCGCCTCGGGCGGGGTGTCCTCCATGGACGACCTGCGGGCTTTGAAAAGGGCGGCGGCGGACCTTTTGGAAGGCGTCATCAGCGGCCGCGCCGTTTACGACGGGCGCATCGACCCGGCGGCGGCGGTGGCGCTGCTCAAGGAAGAGGCGGGGCGATGCTGAAATGCAGAATCATTCCCTGCTTGGACGTCGACAAGGGCCGCGTCGTCAAGGGGGTGAATTTCATCGACCTGGTCGACGCCGGCGATCCGGTGGAACAGGCCCGCCTTTACGACCGCGAGGGCGCCGATGAACTCTGCTTCCTCGACATCACCGCCAGCCACGAGAACCGCGAGACCATTTTCGAGGTGGTCCGAAAGACCGCCGAGCAATGTTTCATGCCGCTGACGGTCGGCGGCGGCGTGCGTTCCACCGGCGACATCCGCAAGCTTCTGCTGGCCGGCGCCGACAAGGTATCGATCAACACGGCGGCCGTCAAAAACCCGGACTTCGTGCGCCAGGCGGCGCGAAAATTCGGCAGCCAATGCATTGTCGTTTCCGTTGACGCCAAGGCCACGGGCGCCGGCCGCTTCGAGGTGTTCACCCACGGCGGCCGCGAGGCCACCGGCATCGACGCCGTCGAGTGGTCGAAACGCATGGCCGCCAACGGCGCCGGCGAGATCCTGCTGACCTCGATGGACCGGGACGGCACCAAACGGGGTTTCGACATTCCGCTGACCCGGACCATCGCCGACGCCGTCGGCGTGCCGGTGATCGCGTCCGGCGGCGTCGGCACCCTGGAGCATATGGTCGAGGGCTTCGTCGACGGCCATGCGACGGCGGTGCTGGCGGCCTCGATTTTTCATTTCGGCACCTATACAATCTCCGAGGCCAAGGCCCACTTGCGGGCGGCGGGCGTGCCGGTGCGCGACGAACCTTAGAGGAGTGAAGCCGATGAACGCCGCGGCCGCCGACGGCACCGTCCTCGATCGCTTGTTCGAGGTCACCCTAGACCGGCGGCGGAGCGGGCCGGTGTCG
>JAUXMA010000157.1 GCA_030623425.1 Rhodospirillaceae bacterium | reverse complement strand
GGCTAGTGGTCTGTATCATCTAAATTGTACCCCTACGATCGCTTTTCCCGTCCCCTCGGGGCGTCGGGAACGCTTGACGATGTACCCGCCTCGCCTGCGGCCTCCCTTCTACCGAGGGGACGGGAAAAGCGATCGTAGGGGTGCAATTTAGATGATACAGGCCACTAGCCATGCCCGACACTTTAGAGCATTTCCCGCTGGCACGAAATCGGTTCGAAGGATTTGCACAAAGAGGCTTGTCCCGGCAACACCGGGACCTATAACAGAAATATGTTGATGGCGGCAAAACCGATCCGCGGGCAGCACCGATGAGCAGGAAAGACCGGCGGCGGCGTAAACCCGCCCGACGACCAGCGGGCAAAGGAAAAGGCGTCGATCCTCAAGCCGCCTTGGCGGCGGCGCTCGAATATCACCGGGCGGGGCGGCTCGACAAGGCCGAGCGGCTTTACCAGCGGGTTCTGGGCCAGCAACCGGACAATGCCGACGCCCTGCACCTACTAGGGCTCGCCGCCCACCAGGCCGGCCGGCATGGGCGCGCCATCGAGCTGATCGGCAAGGCGACCCGGATCGGTGCCGAAAACGGCCATTTTTTCAACAATCTCGGTGAAGCCTATCGAGGCGCCGGCCGCTACGGCGAAGCCGTCCAATGTTACCGGCAAGCGCTCCGGATCGATGCCGGCGACGCGACGGCGCTGAACAACCTCGGCAACGCCCTGGCGGAGCAAGGAAAGATGGAAGAGGCCGCCGCCAGTTACCGACGCGCACTCGACATCGACCCCGGTTACGCCGAAGCCCACAGCAATCTGGGCGACGCGCTGGCCGAGCAGGGAAAAGTGGACGAGGCGGCGGCTTGCTATCGCCGCGCGCTCAGGCTCAATCCCCATCTGGCGCAAGTGCACGACAGCCTAGCGACGGCGCTCACCGCCCTGGGACGGACGCAAGAAGCCATCGCCAGCTACCGCCGCGCCGTTGACATCGACCCCGGTTACGTCCCGGCCCTCAACAACCTGGGCAACCTCCTGACCGACCTGGGCAAGTGGGACGAGGCGGAGGATTGCTACAGGCGGACCCTCGAGATCGTCCCCGATCTGGCGCAAGTGCACGTCCACCTCGGCAACCTGCTTGCGGACCGTAAAAAGCCGCAAGAAGCCATCGCCAGCTATCGCCGCGCCCTGAAGATCCAGGCGGATTTCAGCGAGGCGGCGGCGCAACTGCTTCACCAGTCGCAGATGGCTTTCTTGTGGCGTGACCTGGAGGAACTGTCGCCACGACTGGACCAACTGACGGCGGCCGAGATCGCCGGCAACGAGGTTGTCGGCGAATCGCCCCTCATCAACGTCTCCCGCTGCATCGATCCGGAACGAAACCTGGCCGTCGCCCGATCATGGAGCCGGGATATCAGCCTGCGCGCGTCAAAACCGGTGGCGGATTTATCCATGCGGGACAGGCGCGGGAAAAAAGCCAGGATCACCATCGGGTACCTGTCCCGTGACTTCTATAACCATGCCACCGCCCACTTGATGCTCAGCCTGTTCACCTTGCACGACCGGGAGAAATTCCGCGTTTGCGCTTACTCCTACGGGCCCAGGGACGGCAGTTTTTACCGGCAACGGATCGAGCGGGACTGCGACAGGTTCGTCGATATCCACGACTTGAACGATGTCGAGGCGGCGAAACGAATCGGCGACGACAAGGTCGACATCCTGGTCGACCTGAAAGGATACACGCAAGGAAACCGGCTCGGCATATGCGCCCTGCGGCCGGCGCCCGTGCAGGCGACCTACTTGGGATTTCCGGGGACGACGGGGGCCGGCTTCATCGATTACGTCATCACCGACCGCGTCGTCACGCCCGAGGAACATTTGCCCTTTTACAGCGAGCAACCGGCCTACCTGCCCCATACCTATCAGGTCAACGATCACCAGCAGACGATTTCCAAACGGGGCTTCACGCGGGCCGATTTCGCCCTGCCGGAAGACGCGGTCGTTTTCTGTTCCTTCAATCAGGCCTACAAGATCGAGCCGGTGATGTTCGCCGTTTGGGCGGACGTTTTGAATGCCATCCCCGGCAGTGTCCTGTGGTTGCTCGCTAGCACCGCCTTCGCGGAAGGGAATTTGAGAGGCGAGGCTGAAACGCGCGGCGTCGCCCCGGAGCGTCTGATCTTCGCCGGCAAGCTGCCGAAGGACGAGCACCTGGAACGGAGCCGGTTGGCCGACCTGGTGTTGGACACCCGCATTTACAACGGCCACACCACCACCAGCGACGCCTTGTGGGCCGGCGTCCCGGTCATCACCCTCAAGGGCGCTCATTTCGCCTCGCGGGTGTCGGCGAGCCTTCTTTACGCGCTCGGCCTGCCGGAACTGATCACGCCGAGCCTCGAGGATTACCGGGCCTTGGCCTTGCGCCTGGCGCGAAATCCCGGAGATATTCACGCTTTAAAAGAAAAGCTCGCCAAAAACCGCCGCACGCAACCCCTGTTCGACACGCCACGGTTCACTAAAAACATCGAGCGCGCCTACCAAGGGATGTGGGAGGTCTACCTTGCGGATGAAACACCAAGGCCAATCCAGGTAAGCGACCAGACACCATAAATTGCTCCCTGGCCCTGCCGCCGGACTTCGTGTTCCCGGCCATGTTCCAAGATCGGATATGAGAATGTGTAATTTTGGTTAAGCCGATTTTTCGGCGGCCAGCGGCCCGAGGGCTTTAAGGAGCGGCGCAAGGTGGCCTTCGTAGCGCTTCCAGCGATTGACGGCGCTTTTGTAGATCGGCTGGCGGACCTGCGATGCGCTTGCCGTAAGCACCGGACGCTCGGTCTTATGAAACGACAGGCAACCGTCTTCCCACGGAAGGCCGCAGAACTCAAGCAGCCGCCGGGTTTGGCGCTCCTGGTCGGCGACCATGTCCTCGTAACGGATATCGAGAATCCGTCCCGGCGAAATGGCCCGCCAATGGCGCATGAGGCGGGCGTAGACCCGATAGAAGCGGCCGAGATCCGCTAAATCGTATGCAAAATTCATTTCCCTTTGGAAAAACATCCGGTAACAGGCGAGACAGGTATCCACCGGATCGCGGACAG
The DNA here is from genome assembly GCA_030623425.1 of Rhodospirillaceae bacterium. Taxonomy (GTDB): domain Bacteria; phylum Pseudomonadota; class Alphaproteobacteria; order Rhodospirillales; family 2-02-FULL-58-16. Next base: position 1,785 of record JAUXMA010000157.1, on the reverse strand, counting down.
AATGGATGATCCTGGCGTTGGGAAAGACCATGCGAATGAGGCCGATATACAGGTAGTTGCCCGGCAGCTTGTCGGTGAAACGCCGTGCTTCCGGCGCCCGCCGGCGCAAGGACGTCAAGTAGGAATCCCCGAAACGCCGCAACGCCTTCGGGCCGAGATTTCGAGCCGCCTCGGGAAACCCCTGGCCGACATTCGACGTCTGTCTCATTCCGGAGGCGAACGACCCGAACTCCTCCAGTTCACCGGCGCCGAAGACGTGGGAATGGCTGGCCAGAATCTGCTCTATGAGCGACGTTCCCGAGCGCGGCATGCCGAGGACGAAAATGGGCTCGTCGGACGAGCAGCCGTGCTCGGCGTATAAGTCCACAAACACCTTGTTGAAGACCTTGATGACCCGCTCGGCCACGTTCTCGTCGTCGCCGATATTGTATTGGATGGAGGACCGTTTGAGCCGGTTGCCCTTTTCAAAGTGCTGGAAAGCACGCTCGTAATCTCCCTTGTCCTCGTACGCCATGGCCAAGGCGAAACACAGATACGACGCCTCCTCGTCGGCGGCCGGCGGACCGGCGAGCAGGTTTTCCATGGCCGCGATGTCGGCGTCCCTGGCCTTCGGGGTTCGAATTAACGCCAATCCGAAATACCCCTTGGCGAAGCCGGGCTGGGTTTCAAGAGCCCGCCGGTAGGCGGCCTCGGCCTCGCCGGATTCGCCCATCATAGTCAACACGTAGCCGATGTTGTTGTAAGCTGCTGCGTAGCCGGGTTCGATCTCCACCGCCTTCCGGTACGTTTTTACGGCGGCGTCGAGTTTTCCCTGTTCTTGCAGGCAACAGCCGAGACGAAACAGTACGTCCTCGTTGTCGGGTAGGCTGGCGAGAACGCGCCGATAAGCGGTCTCGGCCTCGCTGAATTTTTTCTGCGTCCACAGCACGCTGCCCAAGTAGAAACAGGTATCGGCGTCATCGGGCCGGATTTCCAGGGAGCGCCGATAAGAAGCCACGGCTTCGTCGTATTTTTCCAATTCATTGAGCGCCCGGCCAAGCCAGTAGAGCGCCTCGGCGTCATCGGGACGGAATTCAAGGCCTTGCCGGTAAGCGGCCGCGGCCTGGTCGAATTTCTTCAGTTTCCTTAACGCATTGCCCAGGTTGAAGTGAGTGTCGGGATTATCGACCCGGATTTCCAGGGCGCGCCGGTGGGCGGCCACGGCCTCGTCGAATCTTTCCAGTTGTTGCAGCGCGGCGCCTAAGTTGTCCAACGCCGGCGCATGGCCAGGGGCGATTTCCATCAGTATTCGCAGCCAATCGGCCGCCTGCTGGAAATCCTCCGCCTCGAAAGCGGCGGCGGCGGCGAATTCCAACGCCTCGGGGTGTTTAGGCTCAACGTCGAGGATTTGCCGGTAGACCCGCAAGGCGTCTCGCGGGCGGCCGGATTGGTGCAGGACGACCGCCCGCCCGAGAACATCGGAACAGGCCCTGTCGCCGCCGGCCCGGCCCGGCCCGGCGCCGGACCGCCGGTTCTTCCGCCGTAACTTATCGCGCTGGCGCCGCGGTTTGCGAGTCATGCATCCTTATTCCGTCCGCGCCGGCCCGACCCTTTAGAGCCTGCCCGAATAACTGGAGGCGGTTCGAAAGCCATATATTTATCACTTGCCCGCCGGCACGGCAAACACGTTCCTCCGCCGGTGACGGAAACTGTGACCGGCGCGCAACTCCGGCAGTGGAAACAAAGGAAACTCCGGCTACGGTCTTGTTGCTGAAATATCACTGTGATGTGAAAATGCACCGTTCC
>JAUXMA010000357.1 GCA_030623425.1 Rhodospirillaceae bacterium | reverse complement strand
TGGTCGAGAAGCGACGTCGATTCCGGGATGAACCAGGGTTTCGCCGCCAGAGCGACGATGTCCAAGCCATTCAAATCCCTTTCTTGCCGGTTCTCTCCCCGCGCCCTGACCGCTCTCAAAAGCGCCTTGGCATGAAGAACGCCGACCATATTGTCGGGCTTTTCCCGCCACAACGGCAAGCGGGTAAAGGGACTGGCCAGCACTTCGGCGACCACCTTTTCCGGCGGCAAGTCAGCGTCGATCATGGCGACGTTCTTGCGATGGATCATGATTTCGCCCACTTGCACTTCGGCCAAGTCGAGGACGCTCCGCAGCATCGCCCGTTCGTGCTTGACGGCGTCCTTCTCACCGGCATGAAGAGCGATGGCGCCCCGCAGTTCCTCGCTGCTTGTGGCCAGCGCCGCATTGGCCTTGAAATCGATCCCGAACAGTTTGAACACCCCCTCCACCAACAGGTTCACCGCCCGAATCACCGGCGCCAGCACCACAACCAACCCGTTTACCACCGGCGCGATGGCCAGCGCCGCCCGGTCGGCGTTTTGGATCGCATAGGTCTTGGGCAGGATCTCGGCGAAAACCAGAATCAAAAGCGTCATGCCGGTAGTGGCGTAAACGACACCGACTTCGGCGAACATGGCGATGAGAACACTGGTCGCCAAGGCCGAGGCCAAGATGTTAACCAGGTTATTGCCGAGGAGGATGGCGCCGATCAGCCTTTCCCTGTTCTCTTGCAGGCGGTTGACCAGCCCGGCCCGGCGGTTTCCGTTTTTCTCCAACTGATGCATGAGCGGCCTCGAGGCGGCGGTCAACGCCGTCTCGGAGCCCGAGAAAAAAGCCGAAAAAATCAGCAGAACGAAGATGACGCTCAAAGAGACCAACATGGCTGTTTCTCTAAGGTTGCTAGGGTTTCAATAAAGTTGCCAAGGTCGTGCGATGGCTTTTGCTATTTGGCGCCTTGGCGCCTCTAAGGTGAACAAACTTTTCACCCAAACCTTCAGGCACCGAGGACGTCTTTCAGGAAAGCGCCAACTTCATCCCGATTGACCTCGCGGCTGATGAAGGATCGGCCGATGCCGTGGGCGAGCACGAAGGCGAGTTTTCCGTCCTTGACTTTCTTGTCCCGTTCCATATGGGCGATCAGATCATCGGCCGACCAAGACATATCGGCAAGCTTTCGCACATCGACGGGCAACCCGGCGGCCGCCAGATGGCGGCGCACACGCTCGGCGTCGGCGGATGAACAAAGGCCCAGGCGGACCGACAGGTGGAAGGCAAGAACCAAGCCGACGGCCACCGCCTCGCCGTGCAGCAAGGCCTCGCCGTAGCCGGTCCGGGCTTCGAGGGCGTGCGCCAAGGTGTGACCCAAGTTCAACAGCGATCGCTGTCCCGCTTCGCGTTCGTCGGCGGCGACGATGGCGGCCTTGGCGGCGCAACAGGTGAGGACGGCATGGCGGCGGGCCGCCGCGTCCCCGTTCAACAGGCGGGCGGCGTTGTCCTCCAGCCAAGCGAAGAATTCGGCGTCGCCGATCAAACCGTATTTCACCACTTCCGCATAGCCGGCCAGGAGTTGCCGCCGCGGCAAAGTCTCCAGGGTGGCGATATCGGTGAGGACCCGGCGCGGCTGGTGGAAAGCGCCAATCAGGTTTTTGCCGACACCGGTGTTGATGCCGGTTTTGCCGCCGATGGAACTGTCCACTTGCGCCAGAAGAGTCGTCGGAATCTGCACGAAAGGGAGGCCGCGCAAGGTGATGGCGGCGGCAAAGCCGGCAATGTCGCCGACGACTCCGCCGCCCAAGGCGACGATGGTTGTGCCGCGTTCGATGCGGGCGGCGAGCAGTTTTTCCGTCAACTCTTGCAAGTGGCCGAAGTCCTTGGTCGACTCGCCAGCGGCAAGGACGACACTGGTTGCTTCGATTGCCTCATCCGCCAAAGCCGCCTCCAGGGTCGGCAGATAGATGGGGGCGACGGCGTCGTCGGTAACCACGACGACGCGTGGCTGGGCCAAGACGGGAGCCAAATACCGCCCGGCGACGGCCAGCAATCCTTCGCCGACGTGGATATCGTAGCTGCGCGGCCCCAGGTCCACCGTTAGTTTGGTGGCGGTTGCCGGCGTCCGCCCGACAATCGGAGTCATGACTGGGATTACCTCGCTTCGGGCCGCAACAGGGATTCGAGGGCGTCGACG
>JAUXMA010000392.1 GCA_030623425.1 Rhodospirillaceae bacterium | reverse complement strand
GCCGGAAAAGGGACCTAGGGTCTTATCGTTCTGGATCGAAGCGATCCAGGACGTGAATAAGCCCATAAGTATATGAATTAGAGGGCGATTCACGTTTCAAATTGATTCAATTTGAAACGATCGCACTCTGGAGGCTAAGGTGCGGTTGAGGATAATCCCCATCGTGGCGGTTATAGGCGCCGCCGTCGCCTGGCACAACCTCCCCGGCGTGCCGGCGCCCGGCGGCGGGGCCGGCGGCGGCGCTTTTGTTCCCACCATTGCCAAGGCGCCCGTGTTCCTGGGCAACCGGGTGCCGCCGGCTTTGCGAACCGGCCGCCAGTACCGGCCAAGCGAGGTCCGGGCCGGCCCATACTCCTTCACCTTCAAGGTCGGGCCGGGCGACACCATCGCCGGGTTGCTCGCCGATGCCGGCATCTCCCGCCAAGACGCTCATGCCGCCATCGCCGCTTTGAACAGGCATTACGACCCGCGCCTGATCAGGCCCGGCCAGAAAATCACCATCACCATCCTGCCGGCCATCGCCGAGGACTCCGACGCCCTGTCGCCGGGCCGATTCCTAGGCCTCTCCCTGGCCTCCGATTATGGCCATGAGATCATCGTCGGCCGCCGCCCTGGAGGAGGATTCCAGGCGACGAAACTGGAACGGCCGCTTCGCCGTTCCGTGCTTCGGGTGGCGGGCAAAATCCGTCACAGCCTGTTCGTCGCCGGCGGCAAGGCCGGGATTCCGGCGGCGGTTCTCGCCGAATTGATCGGCGCCTATTCCTGGGACGTGGATTTCCAGCGCGACATCCGGCCGGGCGACGGTTTCGAGGTCATGTTCAAGCGTTTCCACGACGCCGACGGCAATCTGGTCCACAACGGCGCCATCGTTCACGCCGCCTTGACGTTGAGCGGCGAACGCCATCCCGTCTACCTCCACACCACCGCCGACGGACAAACGGACTACTTCGATGAAAAAGGCGAGAGCGCCCGCAAGACGCTGATGCGCACCCCCATCGACGGTGCCCGGCTGAGCTCCGCTTTCGGCAAGCGCCGGCATCCGGTGTTGGGCTACAGCAGGATGCACCGGGGGGTGGACTTCGCGGCGCCGGCGGGCACGCCGATCTACGACGCCGGCCAAGGCAGCATCGTTTACGCCGGCCGCAAGGGGGCATACGGCAACTATATCCGCCTCCGCCATAACCGCCTTTATGCCACCGCTTACGCCCACATGCGGCGCTTCGCCAGGGGCATGGCCAAGGGCCGGCGGGTCAAGCAGGGCCAGATCATCGGCTATGTCGGCTCGACCGGCCGCTCGACCGGGCCGCATCTGCATTACGAAATCCTCCGCCAGGGGCGCCGCGTCAACCCGCTCAAGGTAACAATGCCGTCGGGGCGCAAGCTGAAAGGCAAAGAGCTAAAACTGTTTAAAGCCGTCAAGGCGGAGATCGACCGCCGCGCCGCCGCCATTGCGGCCCCGCCGCTGGTCGCCCGCGCCGAAAAATAAGGTTCATCCGGGAATTCCGGGAAAATTCGTCCGTCCTTTATTAAGCCTGCCACTG
>JAUXMA010000192.1 GCA_030623425.1 Rhodospirillaceae bacterium | reverse complement strand
TTTTATTTGTTTCTGTTTTTGTTCCCCGAGGCCAATAAGACCTTTCATGCGTTCCTTACGCTGGTGCTGGGAAATATACCAATTTTGGAACAGGGTTTCGATCAGACCGATCAAAAGTTGGGCTTCCTCGGGCTCAACGTCGATGATGACGTTGACATCTTTCTCCATGTGGGCACCGACCTTGCCTATTGTTCGCACGACGTCGATGGCTTCCCACGTTACGGGGTCAACTTTGTCTTTGATGGCTTCAATTTCCTGATAGAGGTTTGGCTTGTTTTTTACCTTCCAGAAATCCCGGATCATCCCCTGAAGGCACCTGCGGCTTAAAGTGGCAGATGCCTTTGGGCTTAGATCACGGATACGACAAGCTTCAACATAGTTGTCGCGGATCGCCTGAGGGATGTAGTCCGGTTGGGGCTTTGCCGTGCTTTCCGGTAATAGTTCCCAAAACTGGATTTGGTCGCTAAATGTATATCCTTGGTTGATATACTTTCTTTTCCAAATACCAAACTCCAGGGTCAGCTTTTTGCATTCGGTGTTTTCGCAAACAGTTGTACGGATGGCAGCACGGAGGGGACCAAGTTCACTATCGTCGTTATAGATATCGGTCTCGGTGATTTCGTGCCGCTCCTCGACCACAGCCTGCGCGCGGCCACAGTAAGGGCATTTCCAACCAAAGGGTTCCATGTCGCCCAGCCTATTCTAGATAAAGCGTCCCAAATTAGGCCAATATCTTGCTCGGCCTAGCCATCCCTACTCTTCCTGTTAATCCTTTTTATCTTTTCTTGATACGTAATTCCATGCGACATCCGAAGCCCCGCTTCGGCGGGGTTTTTGTTGAACCGCCCCCTGGCGCCCCTTAAACTTCCAGTCACCCTGAAATCCGCTTAATTTGGAATACCGATGTATAAGGATGAAATGCAACGAATGGCCACCGCCTATCATGAGGCGGGACACGCAGTTATAGCCTATCAAGTCGGCTGCTGGGTCAATCCTGATGGTGTTGAAATCGACCGCCGTCAATACACAGGGCTTTGTTGCCGCGAATACGACCACAACGAATGGCGGCGGGTTTGGACCGCCCTCGCGGGCTGGCTATCCGAGTATTGCTGGCATGGGCGCGGTGGATTTCATAGTGACATGGACCTTGAATACTGCATTAACGAAGCCCGCCTAGACGAAGACGAAACTATGGGGGATGAAGGTGACGATATAGAAGTCTTTTCCGCCATCCTTGAAAGCCACTCCGACTCGACCGATGAAACCTTAATCGCGATCTATCGCAAGTATGAAAAAGAGGTTTGGGAAACGCTGGCCGATGATAGGGTGTGGTCTGCCATTACTGAGGTTGCCGAAGCCTTGTTTAAGAAAGGGGCTCTGACGGCGAGTGAGGTTGAGGCCCTGATGGCAAAAGGCGACCGCAGCCTGGATACCGGTGGAATCCATGTAAATGCAACGAGAAACAAGGGAAATGCGGAGGGGCCTGTACAGAAATTCCGAACATAAATAGGCCATTTGTCGGAATGGATGTCGGAACGTTTGTCGGAATGCGAGAGGGTCGCAAAAAGAAAACCCCGGAAACCACAATGATTCTCGGGAGTTAATTGGAGGGCGCACGGGGACTCGAACCCCGGACCCGCTGATTAAGAGTCAGCTGCTCTACCAACTGAGCTATGCGCCCCCGGCGACAGCGAAGCCATAGCAAAGCCTGGCCGCTTTGTCGATACGCTCCCAAAACGCCCTCACCTCTCCCCGCCGGTGCTGCGCCGGCCGATGGACACGTCGCGGTGGATATAGACGCACATCAGAAGGCCGAAACCGAACAGCAACGTCACCATCGCCGTGCCGCCGTAGGAAATCAGCGGCAACGGCACCCCGACCACCGGCAGAAGACCCGTAACCATGGCGATATTGATGAAAACGTAAAGGAAGAAGATGGTGGTCACGCCCATGCCGAGCAGACGGCCGAACTGGTTGCGGCAGCGCAAGCTTATGGCGAAGCCGTAAATCATCAGCAGAACATAAAGACCGAGCAAGGCCAGCCCGCCGACGAGGCCGAATTCCTCGGCCAGCATGGTGAAAATGAAATCCGTTTGCTTCTCCGGCAGGAAATTCAGATGACTCTGCGTCCCCAGCAAGAACCCCTTGCCGAAAACGCCGCCTGAGCCGAGGGCGATTTTCGATTGGATGATGTGGTAGCCGGCGCCCAAGGGATCGTTTTCCGGATTGAGGAAGCTCAGCACCCGCTTTTTCTGGTAGGCGTGCAGGAACTGCCAAACCACGGGCGCCGAGACGAGTCCCAGCAATCCCACCAGGCCGAACTGCGACAGCCGAACGCCGGCGAGGACGAAGATGGCCGCGCCGCCGATGACCAGCATCAGCGCCGTCCCCAGGTCCGGCTGGCGCAGCACCAACACCGAGGGCATCGCCACCATGACCAGCGGGACGACAAGGAAAAGTGGCCGGCGGATGTCGTCGACACTGCCGCTGTGGAAGTAACGGGCCAGCGCCAGGACGATGGCCAGCTTCATCAATTCGGACGGTTGGATGGTGATCAAGCCGAGGTGGATCCAGCGTTGCGCCCCCAGTCCCGCCAAACCGCCCAGTTCGACCGCCACCAGCAGGCCAAGGCCGGTCAGGTAGATAACATAGGCGTAGCGCAGCCAGATGCGGATATCGATCACCGCCACCGCCAACATCAGAACGAGGCCGGCCACGAAGCGCACCGCTTGCCGTGACGCCCAGGGATCGAAACTGCCCCTGCCGGACTCGCCGGCGGCCGAAAAGAGCACGACAATGCCGAAGGCGGCGACGAGGCACAGCAAAAACACGAAAAGCCAATGGATCTGCCACAGCTTCTGCAGCAGGGTGAATTCCGGCTTGTTGAGACCGAAGCCGCTCATCCCGACCTCGCCGCGGCGTCATTTCCGGTCCGCCGTTTGCCGGCCGGCGTCGTCGGCGACGGCGCCCTTTCGACCCGCTGGCCGGCCTCCGGACCGGCGGCGCGGCGGCGCTGCGCGGCGAGCAGGATGTCGCGGACAATGGGCGCCGCCACTTTGGCGCCGCTGCCGCCGTGTTCGACCACCACCGCCGCCGCGTAACGGGGCGCGCCGACCGGACAAAAGCCGACGAACAGGGCATGGTCCCTTTCGTTCCATGGCAAGTCCTTGTTCTCGCGCACGCCTTGTTCGCGCTCCTGCTTGCTGATGCGCCGGACCTGAACCGTACCCGTTTTGCCGCCCATTTCGTAGCCGCGTTCGATGATGCGGGCGCCGAAAGCCGTGCCCATGGGAGAATTGACGACGGCCGCCATGGCGTCGCCGATCACCTTCAAGTGTTTGGGAACGACGCGCAGACTTGCAAAACGGGGCGGCCGGCGCGGCGGCGCCTCGCCGGAAGCGGCGACGCCGCGCGCCAAATAGGGAGTCACCGCAAAACCGCCATTGACCAGCCTGGCGGTCATCACCGCCATTTGCAATGGCGTCGCCAGAAGGTATCCCTGGCCGATCCCGGTGAGCAAGGTCTCGCCTTGCTGCCACGAAACGCCGGTGGTGGCGAGTTTCCACTCGCGGGTTGGCACCAATCCCCGGCCTTCGCCCGGCAGGTCGAGGCCAAGAATCTGCCCGAAGCCAAAACGCCGGGCCATGTCGGCGACGCGGTCGACGCCGGTGCGGCGGATGATCTCGTAGAAATAAACGTCGCAGGACTGGGCGATTCCCTTGCCAAGGGCGACGGTTCCGTGCCCGTCCCTTTTCCAGCAATGAAATTTGGCGTTGCCCAGTTCGAGGAAACCAGGGCAGAAAAACTGGCTTTCAGGCGTGATCACGCCCTTTTCCAGCGCCGCCAGCGCCACCACCATTTTGAAGGTGGAGCCAGGGGGGAACTGGCCGCTGATGGTTTTGTTGATCAGCGGCGCCTTGGTATTGGAAGACAACTTTTTCCAGGCCTCGGTGCTGAGTCCTTTATTGAAAACATTGGGCTCGAAACTCGGCGCCGAGACCATCGCCAAAACGTCGCCATGGTGCACGTCGATGATGACGGCGGCGGCGCTTTGCCCGGACAATCGCCGGCTGGCCAGTTTCTGCAGCTCCATATCGATGGTCAGGGCCACTTCCACTCCGG
>JAUXMA010000354.1 GCA_030623425.1 Rhodospirillaceae bacterium | reverse complement strand
GCCGGAAACCTCGCAAGACCGTCGTAGGGGTGCAATTTAGATGATACAGGCCACTAGTGCCAAAGTGCGCCCCGTTGTCCAGACCATCAAGCCACGATGGAAATCATCGATAAAGCTAGATAAAGGCCAACGACTAGATTTGTATGGCGCACTTGATCGCCCCCACCAGCTGACCAAAAAGAGGTGGTGCCTCACCAAGGATGACCTCCACACGGCGACCGCGCGGCCGACGAGATCGGCGGCGGCGGCGAAATGTCCCGCTTTGTGGGCGATCAATCCCAGCAAGTGGTTGGCGTCCGGGTTGTCCGGTTCGGCTTCGAGGAGTTCCCGGCAGAGCGCTTCGGCCGGCGGCAGGCGGCCATCCTGATAATGCCGCCAAGCATCGGCAAGGCTTGCGTGGTCGTGGCCGCCCTCGGCGGTTTTGTCGGCATTTTTCCGGCGCCTTTTTTTCGCTCCAGTTCCGCGTTGTTTTCGGTTCATGGATTTTCAAGCAAATCCCAAAAACTTCCCGGACGGGACCTAAGCCTTTTTCGCAAGGTCTTGAATGAGAGCGGCCATGAAAGACGCGGCTTCGGCGCCTGTCACGGCGCGGTGGTCGAACGTCAAGGACAGCGGCAGGATGTTGCGGACAACGGCTTTGCCGGCGGCGGCGACCACCCTGGGTTCGATACGCCCGGCGCCAACGATGGCGACCTGCGGCGGCACCACGACGAGAGAAGCGTAGCGTCCCCCCAGCATGCCGAAATTCGAAAGCGAAATGGTCTGGCCACGCAATTCCTTGGCCGGGATCGACCGCGCCCCGATGTCGGCCTTCAAACGATCCAAGCCTTCCGACAGGCTGGCCGCGTCGCGGTTACCAACGTCCCGCAACACCGGCACGAACAAGCCGTCCGCGGTATTCACCGCGATTCCCAAATCGACATTGGAGTGCAGCCTGCGGCCTTTTTCGTGACCGTCGTACCAGGCGTTCAGGGCCGGCGCGGCCCGGCAGGCGGCGGCGATGGCGCCGGCCAAACGGATGGTGGCGTTGGTCTTCCCGGGCCAGGAACCGACGTCGGCTTCGTCGGTAATCGTCGCCGGCACGACCTCCGCGTGGGCCATGGCCATACGCTCGGCCATCGCCCGGCGGACGCCGCGCAGTTTTTCGAGTGGCCCCGCCTGGTCGAGCGTGGAGGCGGCGCGTTCGACGTCCTGCTTGGTCACCAAGCCCTTGCTCCCGGTGGGCTGGACAAGGCTCAAATCGACTCCCGACTTGTGCGCCAAGGCACGAACGGCCGGCGTCGCCTTGACCTTGAAGCTTTCGCGGGCGGCGACGGCGGCGGAGCGGCCGATGGCGTCCCCGTCATTTTTGATTTCACCGACGACGGTGCCGGTATCGGCGGCGGCCTTTTCCTCGAATTCGACGAGCGGAGCTCCCACTTCGATGCGATCGCCGGCATCACCGCACAACTTGCAGATGCGGCCGGAATGGGGCGAGGGCACTTCGACCACCGCTTTGTCGGTTTCGACCGAAACGAGCGGCTGGTCGGTGACCACGTGATCGCCGACGGAAACGTGCCAGGAGACGATCTCGGCGTCCTGCAAACCCTCTCCCAAATCAGGAAGATTGAATGTTTTCATGCTCATGAGAACTCCAAAACCTTGCGTGCCGCCGCAACGACCCGCTCGCTGCTCGGCATGTAATGATGCTCCATTTTGGGAAGCGGCATGACGATATCGTATCCCGTCACCCTGACGACCGGCGCCTGCAGGAACAACAGGCCGTGCTCGGCGAGGCGGGCGGCGATCTCGGCGCCGAAGCCAGCGGTCAGCGCCGCCTCGTGGACGATAACGCAGCGGCCGGTCTTCTCCACCGAGTCGAGGATGGTCGGCATGTCCAGGGGTTTCAGGGTGGCCAGATCTATGACCTCGGCGCTGAGCCCGCCAGCCGCCAATTCATCCGCCGCGGCCAGCGTTTCCTGGATCATCGCCCCCCAGGTGACGAAAGTGATGTCGGAGCCCTCGCGTCGCACGAAACAGGTGTCGAGCGGCAGGGCGTCTCCGGAATCCTCGACTTCTTCCTTGACGGCCCGGTAAATCCGTTTGGGTTCCAGGAAGACCACCGGGTCGGGATCGCGGATGGAGGCCAGTACAAGGCCGTATGCCAGCGCCGGCGAGGACGGTATTACAACCCTCTGGCCCGGACTATGGGCGAACATCGCCTCGGTGCTTTCGG
>JAUXMA010000070.1 GCA_030623425.1 Rhodospirillaceae bacterium | reverse complement strand
TCGGTCGAAGAAGACTTGCTTGAAATCCCAACCTTTTTGCGCCGCCAAGCGAATTGACAGTAAAGGGCCAGGAATACGTAACAATTGGTAACAAAGAGTGATTTGAATGCTTCAAGGGATGTTGATAGACAGGCCCTTGAAGCATTTTTTTAATACATTGGAAAGGTTTATCTATTAACAATGTATAAAATAAATAGTTTTAGATGTTTGTGTTTTTGCACGTAAAGACAAGAAGGGGAAAATGGGGGTTTCAAAAGGTAACCGTAAGTCGGTTGGGGGGTTCGACTTAGTCAATACCGTCCAACAAAGGACCCTAAAAAATTCCATAAGCTGCGCCGGGATCGCTCTTCATTCCGGTATTAAGGTTTCGATGGTGCTCGGGCCGGGTGAGCCCGGCAGTGGCATTGTCTTCAAGCGCACCGATATTGCCGGCGGCGGCGCTTTCATTCAGGCAACCTGGGAGCGGGTGGTCGATACCAACATGCGCACCACCCTTGGCAACGATGACGGTGTGACGATCAGCACGGTCGAGCACTTGATGGCGGCGCTGGCGGGATGCCGCGTCGATAACGCCACGATCGAAGTCAATGGTCCGGAAATTCCCATCATGGACGGCAGTTCCTGGCCTTTTATATTCCTTCTCGAATGTGCGGGTATCGTCGAACAGGATGCCCCACGCAGTGTTATCCGCATCCGGAAACCGGTTACGGTCAGGGATGGCGACTGTGTCGCCTCGCTGATTCCCGGCAACGGGTTTTCTCTCGCCTTCGAAATCGAGTTCGACAGTCCCGCCATTTCCCGCCAATCCATCTCCATCGATTTAGGCAACGGGGCCTTCAAAAAAGAGCTGGCCCGCGCCCGCACTTTCGGTTTGCTGCACGAGGCCGAGCGGCTGCAAGCTTCCGGCATGGCCCTGGGCGGTTCCCTCGACAACGCCGTCGTGATCAGTGGCGACAGAGTCCTCAACGAGGACGGCCTGCGATACGATGATGAGTTCGTCCGTCACAAAGCCCTGGATGCCGTCGGCGACCTTTATCTCGCCGGCGCACCCATCAATGGCCATTTCAGCGGCATTTGTTCCGGGCATGCCACCAACCATCGGTTGTTACAAAAACTCTTCGCCGACAAGGATTCCTGCCGCCATGACCTCTTTTCCGCCGACGAGGCCGAGGCGGATGACATGGAGGCCGCCTGGGCCGGGGGTTCGGTCGCGACGATCGGCGCCACCGCTTAGAGTGCGATCGTTTCGAATTGAATCAATTTGAAACGTGAATCGCCCTCCAATTCATATATTTAGGGCCGCCGCTTCACCCTTGTCGATTTTTCCGCCGCCCGGCTTTTCGCCGGGTGTTGCCGTTTGTAGAAGTTGCGTTGGCCCGGTGCCGCCGTGATATAATTGGGCCGTGATGCTGGAACGTTTTCCGTTTTCCTCTCCGACCGGACGCGTTGCGCCGCTGAAACGGTTGGTTACGCTGTTGGCGCCTTTTCTCCTCGTCGCTTGCATGGAATATGACGAGACGGGATACGTCGAACGCCCGGTGGACCAACTGTACAACGAGGCAATGGATCCCCTTGATCAACATTTCTACAACGACGCCGCCCTCATGTTCGATGAGGTGGAGCGCCAGCATCCTTATTCGATCTGGGCAACGAAAGCGCAATTGATGGCCGCCTATAGCCTCTACCTGGACAACAATTACGACGAGGCCATCTTTGCCCTCGATCGTTTCATCCAACTGCATCCGTCCAACCGCGATGTCCCCTATGCTCATTATCTGAAAGCTTTAAGCTATTACGAACAGATATCGGACGTGACCCGCGACCAGAAAATGACCGAGTTGGCTCTCAAGACCTTCAACGAAATCATCGCCCGTTACCCCAAAAGCAAGTATGCCCGTGACGCCAAAATCAAGCTCGACCTGACCAGCGGCAACCTGGCCGGAAAGGAGATGGAAATCGGACGTTATTACCTCAAGCAGGGGCACTACCTGGCCGCCATCAACCGTTTCAAAACGGTGATCGATAATTACCAGACCACCATTCACGTGCCCGAGGCCCTGCACCGGCTGACCGAGGCCTATCTGGCGCTGGGCATCAAGGAGGAGGCCAAGAAAACGGCGGCGGTTCTGGGACACAATTTTCCGGGAAGCGAATGGTACATCGATTCTTACGAGATGGTTGAGCAAAAACAGATTAGCCCAAGAGAGAAGGCCCCGTGGTTTAAGTTTTGGACCCCCGGCCAACCGATCCAGGCGGAAACGGCCCGGCCCAAGGACAAAGGACCCTGGTATAAGTTCTGGTAGGCGGTCACTGGGAGTAAGTACTAGATTGTCGGGATGCTGCGTACTTTGACCATCCGCGACGTCGTCCTCATCGACCGCCTGGAAATTAACTTCCATTCCGGTTTATGCGTGTTGACCGGCGAGACCGGCGCCGGCAAATCGATCCTGCTCGATGCCCTGGGCCTGGCTTTGGGGCGTCGCGCCGACGCCCGTCTGGTCCGCCATGGCGCCCGGCAGGCTCTAGTGACGGCGGAGTTCGCGGCGCCGCAAACGAGTCCGGTTCGCGAAATCCTGGCCGAGCAGGGCATTGTCGGCGACGACGGCATGCTCTTGCGCCGGGTGCTCACCGCCGACGGCCGCTCTCGCGCCTTCGTCAACGACGTACCGGTAAGCGTCTCCTTGCTGCAACGGCTTGGCGAAGCCCTGGTCGACATGCATGGCCAATTCGAAAGCCAGAGGTTGCTCAATCCGGCCGTCCATCGCCGCCTGCTCGATGCTTACGGGGACTTACATTCCCTTGTCGAAGCGGCGCGGCATGCTTTCGCCGCCTGGCGCCGGGCCGCCGATGCCCGGGCGCGGGCGGCGGCGGAATTGGAAACGGCGCGCCACGACGAGGAATACTTGCGTCACGCCGCCGATGAGTTGGCCGCCCTGAAGCCCGAACCGGGAGAGGAGGAGACGCTCGCCGTCCGGCGCTCGGCGATGATGCAGGGCGAAATGCTGCTCGAGGCCATCAACCAGGCGGTGGCGGAACTGGAACATGGAGGCAGTGCCGAGGCAGCGGTACGAAGCGCACGCCGCCATCTTGAACGGGTGTCCGCAAAGTTCGCAGGACGCCTGGACGCGGCTTGCGCCGCCCTCGACAAGGCCGCTTCCGAGATCGCCGAAGGAATGGCGTTATTGGAAAAAGCAAGCTCCGAGACAGACCTGGATCCGCGGAGCCTCGATCTTGTCGAGGAACGATTGTTCGCTCTCAGGGCACTGGCCCGCAAACACAACACCGATGTCGACGGCCTGTCGGCCTTGCAAGAGACATTGGCGGCGCGGCTTGCGGCGCTGGAAGACGGCGGCGCCAAGGTTGAACGGCTGCAACGCGGGGAGGCGGAATCGCGGGCGTCTTTCGCCGCAACCGCGGGTAGGTTGACCGAGGCGCGCCACCAAGCGGCGGCCCGGCTCGATGCCGCCGTCGCCGCCGAACTGGAGCCTCTGAAACTGAGCAAGGCCATATTCACCACCTCGATCGAACCCCTCGAAGAAAAGGATTGGAGCGAACATGGTTGCGATCGCGTCGCCTTCGAGATCGCCACCATTCCGGGGGTGCCGCCGGGACCGCTCAACAGAATTGCCTCGGGCGGCGAACTGGCGCGTTTCATGCTCGCCCTGAAAGCGGTTTTGGCTGAGGCCGATCCCGTCCCGACCATAGTTTTTGACGAAGTGGACAGCAGCATCGGGGGAGCAACCGCCGCCGCCGTCGGCGAACGCCTGGCCCGGCTGGCCGAGCAAGCCCAGGTTCTGGTCGTCACCCATTCGCCCCAGGTTGCGGCCCGGGGAGCCCATCACTGGCAGGTCTCGAAACAAGAGACGCGGGGCGACGCGGTGGCGATGGGGGACGGGAACCCTGCTCGCGGTCCGGGCATGCTGACCACCGTCGATGCCCTGACGAAAGACGCCCGCAAGGAGGAAATCGCCCGCATGCTGGCCGGCGCCAGGATCACCGACGAGGCCCGCGCCGCCGCCGACAGCCTGCTGCATGGCCACCAGCCGTGAGCGGCGGCTTAAGGGATATCCCGGCGGCGGATTTGACGGCCCTGGAGGCGGCGGCGGAACTGCAAACCCTGGCCAAGGAAATCGCCGGGCACGACCGCGCTTATCACCAGGACGACAGGCCTCGTATCAGCGACGCCGAATACGACGCGCTTCGCCGCCGCAACGACGCCATCGAAGAACGCTTTCCCCGACTTGTCGGCGCCGACAGCCCGTCGAAACGGGTCGGCGCCGCCCCTGCCGGCGGATTCGCCAAAGTCACCCACGCCCGCCCCATGCTGTCGTTGGGCAACGCCTTCGGCGCCGATGAATTCAAGGATTTCGTCGGCCGCGTCAAAAGGTTCCTTGGCCTGGACGAAGACGAGCCCGTGGACATCGTCGCCGAGCCGAAGATCGATGGCTTGTCGGTATCGCTGCGATACGAAAAGGGCCGGTTTGCCTTGGGCGCGACCCGCGGCGACGGCGCCACCGGCGAAGACATCACGGAGAACCTGCGGACGCTGGACGACATTCCCGAGGCCATTACCGGGGCGCCGGCGGTGCTGGAGGTGCGTGGCGAGGTCTACATGACCAAGGGCGATTTCGAGGCCTTGAACCGGCGCCAGAACGAGGCGGGCGAAAAAGATTTCGCCAATCCGCGCAACGCCGCCGCCGGCAGCTTGCGCCAGCTCGATCCGTCGATCACCGCCGGCCGGCCGTTGCGATTCTTCGCCTACGCCTGGGGCGAGGTCAGTGAAGCCGTGGCCGACAGCCAGTGGGGATTCCTCGATCGGTTGCGGGAATGGGGATTGCCGAGCAATCCGCTGGCCAGATTATGCCAAGACGTGGGGCAATGCCTGGCCTATTACCGGGATAGCGAGGACAAGCGCGCGAAACTGCCTTACGACATCGACGGCATCGTCTATAAGGTCAACCGCATCGATTGGCAGGAGCGCCTGGGCCAAGTTAGCCGCGCCCCGCGCTGGGCCACCGCCCACAAGTTCCCGGCCGAGAAAGCCAGAACCCTCATCAAGGGCATTCAAATTCAGGTCGGGCGCACCGGGAAGCTTACCCCCGTCGCCAACCTCGAGCCGGTGACCGTCGGCGGCGTCGTCGTCTCCCGCGCGACGCTGCACAACGAGGACGAGATCGCCCGCAAGGACGTCCGCCCGGGCGACGCCGTGATCATTCAACGGGCCGGCGACGTCATTCCGCAGGTGGTCTCGGTGGTGCTGGAGGAACGCCCCGGCGACAGCCGACCCTTTGCCTTTCCGCAAACTTGTCCCGAGTGCGGCAGCCTGGCGGTGCGCGAGGAAGGAGAAGCGGAGCGGCGCTGCGGCGGCGGCTTGGTTTGCCCGGCGCAGGCGACGGAAAGGCTCAAGCACTTCGTGTCCCGCGACGCCTTCGACATCGATGGCTTGGGAGGAAAACATATCGGCGCCTTTTGGAAAGACGGGTTGATCGAGACCCCGGCCGACATCTTCCGGCTCGGCGACAAAGCCGAGGCAATCAAGAACCGCCAGGGCTGGGGCGAAAAATCTGTGGAAAACCTCATCGCCGCCATCGACAATAAGCGCCGTCCCCCGTTGGACCGTTTCATTTACGCGCTCGGCATCCGCCAAGTTGGCCAGGCGACGGCGCGGCTGCTGGCCAGGCAGTACGGCTCGCTCGCCGGCTGGCGCGAGGCGATGATGGCGGCCCTGGACAGGGACTCGGACTGCCACCGCGAGCTGGTCGACATCGACGGCATCGGACCGGCCGTCGCCGCCGACATCCTGGCCTTCTTCGCCGAGCAGCATAACCGGGACGTGCTCGACGACCTCGAGGAAATGCTGGCGGTCGAGGATTTCGCCACCCCCGAAGCCGCCGCCTCGCCGCTCGCCGGCAAGACGGTGGTCTTCACCGGCAGGCTCGAAACCATAAGCCGCGGCGAAGCGAAAGCGAAAGCCGAGGGGCTGGGCGCCAAGGTGGCGGGCTCGGTGTCGAACAAGACCGATTACCTGATCGTCGGCTCGGATGCCGGCGCCAAGGCCAAAAAGGCCGGGGACCTGGGGATAGCGACTCTCAGCGAGCGGGAATGGTTCGAGTTGATCGGCTGAGGCCGGGGCTTGTTCTTGCCCCATGGCGCCGGAATGTTTTTGCGGCGTTCAGAGCATGCCCTTGGTTGATAAGAATCGGCACCGGCCCGCTCCCCCTCCCGGCCGGATTTTGCAACCACGATACGAGCCATTGGCGGTTGAATTTCGATCCGGCGAAGTAGAGGTCGGGGCCTTTACGATCCCTGACAGGTTGGAATGAAAAAGCATCGGGCCGCCGCAATGCGTGGCAATCGGAACGTTTCCGTTGAAGAACCTGATCGCTCAATTCATTTTTTAAACTATAAAGACTATGCAAACATAAAAGTAGCCGTCACAACTATAATGAATATTAATGCAGCTATTAAATATATTATTTTTTCCAAGTCCATTAAACGCCTCCCTTTCCATCAAATTATATATCTAGGCCTTGTTTTGTGCGTATGTTAGCTTGAATGCCATAACCAACACAATTAAAATTCACTTAATCTCGGCATTAGCTTTTGTCGTTGATTGTATTTGGACCTAGAAAAAACTGCCATTTTCACGCATAAGCAGAAAACCAACCGCGTTCGCCAACAAACAGGCCAAGGAGGTGGCCGCCAGCGTCCCCCCGGACGCCGCTGGCCGGGGCCGAGTCGGGCAGGTCAGCTCGCGCGGACACGGCAGAGCGATTCCCGATCGCCAGCAGAACCCGGAACAGGATTGCGCGAAAGCGCGCGACCGGTTTTTGGACGCTCATATAATCGCCGCCGCGGCTGTTCACCGCCACCCAAACGAAAACGGCGAGTCAAAAAGGGATTGTCCATGCGAAATCCGAAATCTTGTCTTTTTTCTCTTGAACATGTATGTAGCATATATCTTATATCTTATATATGTCGACCGCCGACAGGCCAATAGCAAAGAGACCGCGGCGGCGGGGCAAATGGCTCTCGGCTGACAACGGACCGTCGCATGCGTTTGAAACGGTATACGGACTATTCCTTGCGTGTCCTCATCTATGCGGGATTGCACGGGGATCGGAAAGTCACCGTCGACGAGATTTCCAAAAATTTCGACATTTCCCGCAATCATCTGGTCAAGGTCGTCCACGGCCTGTCCGGCAAAGGTTATCTCAAAACCGTTCGCGGCAAAGGCGGAGGCATGTACCTGGCCCGGCCCGCTGGCGTCATCGGCGTCGGGGAAGTGATTCGAGCCATGGAGGGAACCATTGAAATCGTCGAATGTCACGATCCTCCATGCCCCATCGCGCCGATGTGCAGGCTCAAGGATGTTCTGGCCGCGGCCCGCCGCGCCTTCCTCAACGAGCTGGACCGCCACTCCATCGCCGATCTTATCAAGAACAAAGAGGAATTGACGCGTCTGTTCGGTTACGGTTGACGAGACGGCGGGCGAGACGAAGGACTTTTGTGGCTCCTCGAGGTTGTAAGTGGAATTCCACCGGTTTGTCCTCCGCGGACGGCGTTATGATCGGCCATTCATTTCTTGCCGGAGGGGTGGCCCCGATCCCAGGGGAAGTCAAGGCTGCCGCTACGCGGCACCGCGCCAAGCGCGGCTTCGGCCTTGAGTTCCCCTGGGATCGGGGCAAAATGACTAGTACACCCCGGCGGGATTCCTGACCCCATACGATCGCTTTTCCCGCTCTCCCGGTAGGAGCGGACGCGCCGGCGATGCGGG
>JAUXMA010000228.1 GCA_030623425.1 Rhodospirillaceae bacterium | reverse complement strand
ACTGCTCGCGTTCTGCGCTGCTGAGTTGAAGATCGGTAACCTCGCTTAAAGCGTCAATGTTCTCTTGGAGCCACTTGGTGAAATCGCGGTCTTCACGCCAGCCGACCTCGCTTAATGGTACTCGTTCCAGTTTTGCAATCATCGCTAACCCAACTTCCTCACATCCGTCAGCTTGCCGGTCACCGCCGCCGCCGCCGCCATCGCCGGGCTCATCAGGTGGGTCCGGCCGCCGCGGCCCTGGCGGCCCTCGAAGTTGCGGTTCGAGGTCGAGGCGCAGCGTTCGCCGGCCAGCAGCTTGTCGGCGTTCATGGCCAGGCACATGGAGCATCCCGGATCGCGCCATTCGAAACCGGCTTCGGTGAAAACCTTGTCGAGGCCTTCGGCTTCCGCCTGTTCCTTGATCAGACCGGAACCGGGGACGACCATGGCGCCGACCCCCGGCGCCACCTTGCGTCCCTTGGCGACGGCGGCGGCCTGGCGCAAATCTTCGATGCGGCCGTTGGTGCACGAGCCGATGAAGACGCGGTCGATGGCGATCTCCCGGAGCGGCGTCCCGGGCTCGAGAGCCATGTACTCGAGGGCGCGGGCCATGGCCCGGCGCTTGCCGGCGTCGGCGGCGGCGGCCGGATCGGGCACCGCCGCCGAAATGGGCAGAGCGTCCTCCGGGCTGGTGCCCCAGGTGACGGTGGGCTCCAAGGCGCCGGCGTCGATGTTCACTTGCGCGTCGAAGCGCGCGCCTTCATCGGTCGCCAGGGTCCGCCAGAACCTCACGGCCATCTCCCAGGCGGCGCCCTTGGGAGCCATGGGACGCCCCATAAGGTATTGAAAGGTGGTCTCGTCGGGCGCGATCAAGCCGGCCCGGGCGCCGGCTTCTATGCTCATGTTGCAGACCGTCATCCGGCCCTCCATCGTCAGCTTGCCGATGGCTCGGCCCGAATACTCGATGACATGGCCGGTGCCGCCGGCGACGCCGATTTTGCCGATGATGGCGAGGATCAGGTCTTTGGCGGTGACGCCAAGGGGCAGGTCCCCTTCGATGGCGATGCGCATGGTCTTCGCCGGTTTTTGCAGCAAGGTCTGGGTGACCAGCACGTGCTCCACTTCCGATGTGCCGATGCCGAAGGCAAGCGCCCCGAAAGCGCCGTGGGTGGCGGTGTGGGAGTCGCCGCAGACGATGGTCGTGCCGGGAAGCGTGAAGCCTTGCTCCGGACCGATGATGTGGACGATGCCCTGGCGGATGTCGTCCATGGCGATGTAGGGCAGGTTGAATTCGCCGGCGTTGGTTTCCAGGGCCTCCACCTGGATGCGGGATTGGCGATCGGCGATCCCGGCGGCGCGGTGTTTTGTCGGCACGTTGTGATCGGCGACGGCCAAGGTGGTTTCGGGCCGGCGGACCCGGCGCTTGGCGGTCCTCAGGCCCTCGAAGGCCTGGGGGCTGGTGACCTCGTGGACAAGATGACGGTCGATGTAAATGAGACAGGTGCCGTCGTCGGCCACCTCGACCACGTGGCTATCCCAGAGTTTGCCGAAAAGCGTTCGGGGTCTTGCCATGAGACTTTTTCGTCGTGGCTTGCTCGCCGCCGGAGCGCGAAGAGGCAAAGACCGCCGGGCAAACCGTCGACCCTTGCCGCCGGCTCGGGCGAAAAATTATTTCTTGCCGGCGGCCTTGGCGGGCTGTTTCGGTTTGGCGGCCTCGGTTTCAGGAGCGGCCGGCGGCGAAGCATCGCCGTGGTGTTTGGCTTCCGCTTTGGCGGCGGCGGCGGCGGCTTTTTCCCGGGCTGTCAGTTTGCCCGCGTAGCCGTCGGTTTTTTCGGCGATGCGCGCCCGTTTGCCGGTGCGCCCGCGCAGGTAATAGAGCTTGGCCCGGCGGACGTCGCCGCGGCGCACGACCTCGATACCGGAGACCGCCGGCGAATAGAGCGGAAAGACCCGCTCCACCCCTTCGCCGGAGGCAATCTTGCGGACGGTGAAGGCTGAATTCAGGCCGCTGTTTTTGCGGGCGATGCAGACCCCTTCATAGGCCTGGATCCGCTCGCGCGCGCCCTCGACGACCTTGACGCTGACTCTGATGGTGTCGCCCGGCCCGAATTCGGGAATCGGGCGTTCCCGGGCCAGTTTTTCGATTTGTTCTTTTTCCAGCTCTTCAATGACGTTCATGACCTGATTCCCTCGTCCTTCGCCGGCCCGGGCCGAATGGTCCGAGGCCTTGATCCGTTTCGATTCCTTATATACCGGGCCCACAGGTCCGGCCGCCTGGTCCGGGTCGCCGCCTCGGCCTCGGCGAGCCGCCAGGCGCGGACTTTTTCATGGTGCCCGGAGGCCAGAATCTCGGGAACCGCCCGTCCCCGCCAAACCTGGGGCCGGGTGTAATGGGGATACTCCAGCAATCCGTTTTCGAAACTCTCCTCGGCCAGCGACTCAGGTTTGCCGACAACGCCGGGCAACAAACGCAGACAAGCGTCGATGAGGGCGATGGCCGCCGGTTCGCCGCCCGACAAGACGAAATCGCCGATGCTGATCTCTTCCGCCCGGTGTTCGTCGAGAACCCGTTGGTCGACGCCCTCGAAACGGCCGCAAAGCATGATCATTCCCGGTCCCTCCGCCAAGGCCCGGACCCGCGATTGCGTCAACGGCCGGCCGCGCGGCGTCAGGTAAATCAGCGGCAAAGGCTCGCCGTTCCTCCTCGCCGCGTCGATCGCCGCGGCGATGACATCGGCGCGCATGACCATGCCGGGGCCGCCGCCGAACGGGGCGTCGTCGACGGTGCGGTGTTTATCGCCCGCGAAAGTGCGAATGTCCACCTTTTCCAGCACCCAGGCGCCGTCCGCCAACCCCCGGCCGGCCAGGGACAGGCCGAGCGGTCCCGGAAACATTTCCGTAAACAGGGTCAGGACCTTCACCGTCCACGGACTCTCGCGGTCCATAACCGTCACTCCTCGTTGCCGTTTCCACCCTCCGCCGCGCCGCCGCCTTCAGGCTCGGACGTCGGCAAAAGCCCGGGCAGCGGGGCGATCACCAGCCGCCCTCCGGCCAGATCGACCTCGGGCACGGCGGCGCGGGTGAAAGGCGCCATCACCGTGCCCAGCGGGCCGCCGCCGATCTCCAGATTGGCGCCGCCGCCGAAATCATGGACCGCCCGCACCCGGCCCAGAGTCCCGCCGCCGACCAGTTCGGCCCTTAAACCGACCAGGTCGGCATGATAATACTCGCCGGTTTCCGGTTCCGGCAGGGCCCGCCGGGGCACGTGCAGCTTGAGGCCCTTCAAGGCCAAGGCGGCGTCGCGGTCGTCGATCCCTTCGAGGCGGGCGATGACTTGGTCCTTGGACCGGCTGGTGACGCGAAGTTCGAACGACCGTTTCCCCGTCTCGTCGCAGACCGGCCCGTAGGCGCCGATATCCCCGGGATCGGCGGTGAAGCTCCTGATCCGGACCTCGCCCTTGAGGCCGCGCGCCCCGCTGACCACGCCGAGACAGAGCAGAGCCGCCGCCGGGGATTTGCCGGGTTTGTCAGCCGTCATGATCCTTCCGAGCCGAAGCCCCGCTTAACTGGCCGCTTTCTCCTCCTCGGCCGGGTCTTTGGCCGATGCTTCTTCCGATGCTTCTTCCGCTTCCGCCGCCGCTTCGTCCTTCGGCGCTTCCGTTTCCGCCGCCGGTGCTTCGTCCTTTGGCGCTTCCGCTTCCGCCGCCGTCGCTT
>JAUXMA010000345.1 GCA_030623425.1 Rhodospirillaceae bacterium | reverse complement strand
GCCCAGACCACCCGTCCGAGCCTGTCGATGAGGGCGCCGAAGGTGGAGTTGCCAATGACGCCAATGTCGAGGTCGTTCATGTAAGCGTAATCAAACCAGAATCATGTAAAAATGGTCCATGGAAGGTAATGGCTTATAATGATTCAGCGGGTTGTTTTCGACTCAATCCTTGAGGAGCCCTGAAGGGGAGCCCATCACGGCCCCCGTAAAGCCGCCACCGGCGTTCCGCGGAGCGCCGCCGCTTCAGCCAACGGCTTGATCAGGGTAAGCGAGTTCGTGCCGGGCCCGCCATTCGTCCTTGACGTAATTGATGATGATCGTTTTCCGCACGCCGTTGATGGGCCGCTTGCGGAAAGAGTGCCAGGTGTTCGTTCCCGGAATGAAAATGAGCGCGCAATTGAATTCGCAAGGGATGGTGGTGACGAGGTTCATGTCTTCGTCAAGAATATCGGTGCCCCATTTTTCCGACCCCGGGTCAGTTGACAGGTAGACCAGCAAAGTGAACAGCTTCGCCCCTATATCGGTGTGGGGCTGCAGCCAAAAGCCGTTCGTATCCTGGCAATATTCGATGCGCAGGAAGCTTCCCCTCAGGGTTGTCCCGCAGGTCTGTTCCAGTTTCCTGACGGCCGCCTCGCTTTGCAGCGCTTCCGCCACATCCCGGCAAACATCGAAGCGGCGCCGCCAGTCCACGGAAAAGAACGTTCTGGTGCTGTTATGCGTTTCCCGCTTTCCCTCGGTATCCTCTATCCGAGGCGGATCGAAAGGAAGCGACTTCATGGCGTTGCAGGTTTCCTCCGGGAACACGTCACTGAGATACCAATGCCGGAATGGCTTGGTCCCGACTCGACTTTGATCCAAAGTCTGAAGAAATCTTTTCTTTATCGCATCGGTGTTACTCATTTGCGATCCCATTCCCGGTCAGTTTCCGGCATATCATCCAATATCACCCAGCGTGACGGGCGCCGATGCCACTTTGACGCTCTCTTATCATGCTTATCATGCTTTTGCCCACTTCCTTGTCATCCCCTTTTTCACGGCGGGACCGCTTGGATCATCCGGAAACCGGGTGCGCTCGGAATCTCAAGCGCTCTCGTCACGTCCGCCGCCTCGGGTCATCGCCTTCCGTCCGCGAAGTCATTGATGTTTTTCAACTGGCTCTGATGGTTACGAGGACCAGTTCGGGCGGCATGTTGAACCGCGCGGGAAGGACGCTCGTGCCGATTCCCGACGACACGTACATGAGCTTGCCGCCTTCGCGAACTAATCCGTATGTGTGCCGGGAGTGTCGCCCCGGGGTCGCCAGCGGATTGAGGAAAGGGAGCTTGACCTGCCCGCCATGGGTATGTCCCGCCAACGTCAGGACGGCTCTTTTCGGCACCGCCGGGAACACGGCCGGATCATGGGACAGAACGATGACCGGCTCACCATCCGGGACCTTGGCGACGGTTCCCCGTGGATCGGGCGATCTCGTCGTGCTGTCGGCCAGGCCGGCGAACCAAACCCGTCCGCCGCCGGCGTCGATGGCATGAACGTCGTTTTCAAGAACCACGATTCCGGCTTTTTTCAGCTCTCGCCACACATGGCGTCCGTCGTACCACCAGTCATGATTGCCAAGAACGGCGATCACCCCTAGCGGCGCTTTTAATCCGCCGAGACGCTTGGCGATCTCCCGCGGCCGCACGAAAGAACCAAAGAGGACGCGGCGAATGACATAGTCGCCGAGAAGAACAACGACTCCGGGACGCAGTCGGTTGGTTTTCTCGACGATCCTCTCGATCGCCCGCAAGCCGACATGCGGCGCCCCGACATGAAGATCGGCGATCACCGCGACCCGTAAGGGCCTTGTGGTTTTGGGCCACTTTCCGCTTTTGACGGAAACCTTGCGGACAACCAGACGGCCAGGCTCGATGAGAAAGGAGAATGCGGCAACAGCCGCAAGGACGGGAAAAGCGACCATGAATCCCTCAAATTACCCGGATTGTGTTTGATTCCCGGCCAAACGGACGCCGCCCTCTAGTGGCCTGTATCATCTAAATTGCACCCCTACGATCGCTTTTCCCGTCCCCTCGGTAGGCTTGAGGGGAACCGTGGCGCCAGTGGCGCCGCGTAAGTCCCCGAAAGGGGCGTAGGCTATGCCTGCCCATCGGCACGCCTTACCGACGCCCCGAGGGGACGGGAAAAGCGATCGTAGGGGTACAAGTGAGATGATACAGGCCACTAGCGCCGCGATAACGGAAACGTTCGCCGGAACGGCGAATCAAG
>JAUXMA010000139.1 GCA_030623425.1 Rhodospirillaceae bacterium | reverse complement strand
CGCGCCCGCGCCCACCAAGATGCAGACCCGCCCGAGCCGGAGCCCTGCAACGTCTGCATCTTGGCGGGCGCGGGCGCGGCAGTCGGAATGGCGACGGCCCGGCCCGGCGCGGCGTTCGCCTCGCCCGCAGTGACGATCTTGAACCTGACGACATCCTGGAAATGCGCCGCGATCACGTGCGAGGGGACGGTGGCGCCGACCGTCGCCCCGGACGCATCCTCGAGCGTGATATTGATGCCGACGATCTGCCCGCGGCCGTTGATCAGCGGGCCGCCGGTCTGTTCCCAGGTATACACCGCGTCCGTGCTAAGAAGGTAGGTCAAACGCAGGTCGCCGACCCTGGCCATGGCATTGATCGCGCGCACGGTCCCTTCCTTGATGACCAGGTTGCCCGTCCCGTGGCCAATGCCGAACACCCTGGCCCCGATCTGCAGCGTCGAAGTGTCCGCCAGCGGGAAGAAAAGGAACGGGTCCGGGGTCAGCATCTTGAGCAACACCAGATCGTGCGTCGGGAGGGTTTTCACCACCTCGGCTCGATAACGGCGGATGCCGCTTGGCGTTCGCACATGGACGCTGATTTCGTTCAATTTCCTCAACGGATGAAGGGTGGTCAGCACATGGCCGTTGGAGCTGACGACCGCGCCGGAGGAAATAACCGGCATATTCACCCCACCGCCGCCAATTCCCACGACGGCGGGGGCGCTGGCATTGACGATGTCGTTGATGTTGGGGTTGGCGATATCCCTCAACAGGAATTCGGAAATCGACATGTCGTGATCGAACTCGAAAAAATCGTCGTCCGAATAGGTGCTGAGGATGAGAAAGCCCCAGGCAAAGGTAAAAAGGATCATCGACCCAAGGCCCAGTGCCAGTATTGGCCACGGCTTCGCGCAGAACACGATGGCGTTCTCGATGGTGCTGCTAGCGGTTTCAGTTATTTTTTGCATGGTGCGAAACCTTTATTTCATCTGGCGATGATTATAATATAGAGGCTTGAAATCATTAGAAAAATTCCCGCCACCGGCATTCCCCAGCACAAATACCCCCGAAAATCGAGCCGGGCCCCGGAGGTCATGAAATCCTTCATTTCGGGATGCTCCTTCACGAAACGATCCAGATGCGACGCAGCGACCGGACCGGCGGTGGCGCCCGTCAACGCGGCCGATGATCCGGCCAGAACACCCAACGACAACGCCCAATAGACGGCCGGATCGGCCAGACCCGCATGAAGGTTGGACGCCACGGGGACGAAAAAAGCCGTCGCCGCCCCGGCATTGAGAAAGATCGTCGAAAGGGCGGCGATCCACATCAGCACCAGCATCATCGGAAGCCCGTTTCCGCCGCTGACGGTCTCGATGAACCAGAGAACCCCGTCCAGGGTGCCCGCGGCGACCAGTCCGCCGACCATCACGAAAAGGCCGATAAAGAACACGATGTCCTGCCCGCCGAAGGCGGTGAACCAGTCCGTTCCTTCGCTGCGCCCGGAAATGATCAGAACCAAGGCCCCGGCCGTGACCGCGATCCAGCCCGGGCGCAATCCGATCGCTTCGGCGAACAGGAAGCCGACCAGAACCATGCCCAGAATGGTCAAACCGGCACTCATCAAACGCCGGTCGATAACCGGATCCTGCAAATCCGGGTTCGCTTCGATCCCGGCGCCGCCGGCGCCGCTTTCGGGTTCGAATTTGGCCCGGCAGAAATGGAAATATCCCAGCATCACCGCCAGCAGCATCACACACGGCGCCATCATGCCGCCGATGAAGTCCAGGAAATGCAAATCCCCCGCCGAGGCGATAATCATGTTGGGGAAATCCCCGACCATGGTCGACGCGCCGCCAAGGTTGGAAGCGATGATTTCGGCGATCACCAAGGGCGCCGGGTTGAGTTTCATATGCAAGCAGATGGTCAGCGTCACCGGCAGAATGATGACCATGGTCGCCAGGTTGTTGACCAACAGGGAGAAGCCGTAGGTCACCAGGGAAAGCGAGATCAAAACCCACCATCCGTTTCCCAAGGCCCCCGAAACCGTGCGTTTGGCGATCAGCGAAAACAGGCCGGAGCGGGCCAAAAGCGCGGAAATGGCCGACATGCCGAAGATCAGGGCCAGGACCTCGAAATAGATGGCGTCGATCACCATGCGCGGAGTCAGGAAACCCGCCGCGAGGCCGTAAACGAAGATGACGCCGGCGCCCAATAGAACGGCAAGACGCCGGTCCAGCGTCCCGAAGTAGATCTGCGCGAACACGATCACGAAAACGAAAATGGTTACCCCGGCGTTCACCGGCACGACCCTCGCGTCGCAAATCGTTTATCCGTTGCCGGTCCGAATACAGCCCGCATGTGGATCAGGCCCCCATTTTTTCCATGGCGGTGGCGCTTCTGCCCTCGCTTCGAACCTGGAATGAACCCAGGCGCGGTATCGCCTTGGCGACGGCTTGCTTGACTTTGTCGGCGATGGCGCTGGCGGCCATGACCGAGATCCCGGAATCCACGCCGATGACGATTTCCGACAAGATGTCCTGGCCCACGTAACGGGACCGAAGGTATTTTACTTCCTCGACGCCTTCGACCCCTTCCACCAGTTCCTTGATCCGGCTGCGGGTCGTGTCTTCGATGTTGCGGTCCATCAGTCCCTTGGCCGAATGCCAGAAAACATCCCCGCCCAGATACATCAGGTGGGCCGTTTCCAGCGCCGCGACCGCGGTATCGATCCACGGCATATCGAAATAATGCGCGCCGATAACTCCAAGGGCCACGGCCGCCGATGAAGCGGCGTCGGCATGGTGGTGCTTGGAGAGCGTCCTCACCAAGGGGCTGTTGGATTCGATGGCGACGCACCGCGAGTAGTAATACAGGCTCGTGTTCACGGCGATACACAAGAAGGCCGCCCACAGGGCGATCAGGTGGGGTTTCCGGTGGATGGTGTCGTCAAGGAGCGTGCTGATGGCGTAGACCATCAGGAACGCCGTAAGGCCAAGGAAAATGATGCTGACAAACATCGACAAGACGAATTCCACCTTGCCGTGGCCATACGGGTGTTCGCGGTCCAGGTTTTTTTCGGACACCGACACGCCGACGATAACCATGAACGAACTGACCAGGTCCTTCACCGAATACATAGCGTCGGCGACCATCGCCTGAGACCCTGAAACCAGCCCGACGAAAGCCTTCAGGACCATCAAAACCGCACTGGTAACCAGGCCGACCCAGCCGACCGTCCGGGAACATCGGACACATTTCCTGTATCTCATTTGTCCTTATCCCCTTTCGCCCGGCCGGCCATCGCGCCCCGGGTGGGAGCCACGAACCGGTTCTGAATATCCGTACTTGTTGCTCAATTTCATCGTCATCACATATTGCGCCGTGGATCGATTATGACTCTGCTTTTGCGCTTGTGGCGCCGAATCGCCTTCTGGATGACGCCGACAATCGCAGCGACTAACCCGGCGAAGAACGAAACGGCGACGATCATGATCAACGGCACCTCGATGGCGCGCCCCGTGAAGATGTAGACGGGTACGATCTCCAGGTTTTGCGACGCGAAAAGCACCACCAAGGCGCCGATAATCAGGTAAACGATCATTCTCACCACGGTATCCTTCTCCGGATTCCACCGTCGTTCCGGTCACCGCCCCGATCAGTAATCGGTGGTGCTGCCCAATTGTTCCCAGTACTGCGGCGGCAATTCGGACGCCAGCTTCAGCGCCCCCGTGGCAACCGCATAGATCGGGTCCGTCACGCAGGTCACGCCGACGTCGCCGTAATCGCTGAGTGCGTCGGCGATGAGCTGATCGATTCCCTTGATCCCCGAACCGCCGCCGGCGACGAAAATATTCTGCAAACTGGTTTCCTGGTCTTCCGGCGAAACCGTCTGAATCAGCCGCTCCACAGCTTCCGTGATCCCCGGCAACAGCGTCTCGCACGCCGCGCCCACTGCATCGGTAATGTCATAAGAAACCGGCTTACCGTCGACGCGAAAATCGGCGATGATCTGTTCGTCCGGCTGGCCCACGTAGCTGTGCTCTTCCTTCAGCTTGCACACGATGTGGCGGTTGATCTGTACGCCCGGATAGGTCTCGGAAATCAGCGCTTCCAGCTTCTCGTCGACGAAGTTCCCCGCCCGTTTCACCGTAACCTGAGACTTCTCACCCGGCATCGCGCCCTTCAACGCGCAGATATCGACCGTGCCCGCGCCGATGTCGATGACCAGGCAGTTGACCAGGGTCCCCTGGCTGTACGCCACCAGGAACGGTTCCGAGATCACCTGCACCACGTCCGTGAATTCCTGGAAAACCTTTACCATCAGGTCCTTGTTGGCGTTCGACGAACGCGCCGGAACACCGACGATGACGCAGACTTCCTCTTCCCCGCCCGGGTTGAGGTTATTGATCGTGTGGCCGACGAAATCGCGCGCGACCTCGATATCCCGTTCGACGAACGCCCTCAAAACCCCTTCCTTCAGCGGACTGCGAAGGTCGACGTAGGACCGCATTCCGAACGCCTTTTCCCCGACCACGAACGGCTGGCCCAACAACTTGATACCGATCATGTCCCGCGGGTAGCCGACCACCGAACGGATACGTTTCCTGTGATCGCGGTTTGTCACAATCGCCGTCCATGAAGTCCCGAGATCGAAACCAATCAGAAGCGGGCCGCCCGAGCCGGCATCGACTTTGCTTGTCACAAGTTCTTCAGCCACAGTGTTATCCTTTGCTCATCCGTCATATTTCGGTTCTCCCTGAACGCCCCGCTATCGTCACCGCCGCGTCCAGGGAAACGAAACGGGCTTCAAACCTCGTTACTCTTTTCGTCCTTCGTGCCGCACACGAGTTTGGCCACGAACTTGCGCAGCACCCCGAATTCAGTCGCGGTTTCGGACCCGATCGCCTTGACCCTAAGCCGCGTCTCGGTAGCGACAACGGAGCCCACCGAAGAAGTCGTCTTCACGACCGCGCCGATACCGTCGGAAACCGCGTTAAAGATTCCGATGGACAAATCTTCAACGGGAATCTCCTGGAGCCCAGATACCGGCCGGGAATCCGATGGCGAAGGCCCGCTCGCGGAAGGCGCTCCCGCTTTCGATCCGCCGTCGCCCATGGCATTCCCGCAAGCGCCTCCCCGGGACTCCGTGAAGCCCCTGGGGCTGGCCGTTTTGGTCGCCTCGGCATCCGGGAGCGGCATGTCCCTGTCTGCCGACGCCGGCGACCCGCTCCACGGATCGATTCCTTCCCCTTGCGGCGTGTCCGTCGGCGGCGGTGCTCTGTCGGCGGGCGCCGCCGGCACGATCCACGGGGCCGCCACCTCGGAGGGCGCCTTGGGGGGCTCCTCGGGAGGACGGCTCGGCCGCGGCGGCTGGGCCGGACGCGGCTCCGCCGCGGTCCCGCCGGGGGCCTTCTCCTCGGCACTCCTCTCCGGTTGAGAGGCAGCGGCCGGCTGCGACGGTTGCGGCGCGTCCGTCGGTTGCGGCGCCTCGTCGGCGGCGGGTGCCGCCGGCTTCGTCCACGGGGCCGCCGCCTCGGGGCGCGCCTCGGCAGGCGGGCTCG
>JAUXMA010000138.1 GCA_030623425.1 Rhodospirillaceae bacterium | reverse complement strand
TTACGACCGCTATTGGGCGCTAAACGGACGTTCCTGGCTCTGAGGTCCGCTTTCAACCCCAAAGCAGACGGAAATCAACCCCCGCCGAAACTTCTCTTCCTGACCCGAAGGAGACGTTGGTGCAGTCGGGAGCCATACACAACATTAACGGTGGATGAATTGAAGGCCATCGTTTCCGAACGTACCTTTTGATGCTTGAAGAGTGCCCCCCACGCCATATATGTGACAGCCTTTAAACGGGCATCACTGGCCCCTGTTCATGGTTCAATTTCAGATAATTGAACAGGGAAAGGCTTCCGAAAGGGCGCGGGCGACAAGACCGACAGCGGAGAAGTGGCGATCCTCGGGATGGCTCTCCAACCACTTCGCCGCCGCTTCATGCACCTTCGAGAATTCCACCTCTTGCCGAGGCAGACAGGCGCGGTAGGTGCCGACGGGGCCATAGGCGAGAACGTCGGCGACGGCGGCGATATAAGCCGAACACAGATCACGTTCGGATTTCTCGGCGCTCGTGCACCAGGAATACAGCCTCTCGCCAGTGTTGAAAGTGGCGCCGACTGCCGCCTTCGCGGAGTTTCCACATGACATTGCCGTCAACAGCGCCGCCGACAAGATGCAAGCGCCGATCCTGCCGGCGTTCCAAAAACAGTTGCAACCAAACATCCCCTTGGTCCCCATGTCAGCTGTTGTCTCCCGCCCAGCATAGGTAAAAAAAATGCCCAGGAAAACCGTCCTTGCATCGTCGATGATGTCATTTTGCCAGGTTTTTGATTGGAGTCTATGAAATCGGGCCGGACGCCGGGCATCACGCCGACCATCAAGAAGGAATTACGCCGTCGCCGCGCCATCGGCGGAGATATAGGGGGAGTTCAAGGGAAGGCGGTGGTGGCGGACAAGAGCGGATCGTGATTGATAGGAAGCCTTTGGCGATTCTAATCAAACTGGATTTGCTCTATGTACCGCGGCGGATCAGGGCGTTTTGCCTTCCTTGCCGGCGGCGGCGGTTTGTGCCGGCTTGGCGGCGGAAACCCGAGGCCCCTCGGCGGGCTGGGTGGCGGCGGCTTGTTTGTCCACTTTCGATTGCCGGGCGGGACCCGCCGGTGTTTCCGTTGCCGCTTGTTGGGGTGCCGCCACGGCGGCGGCCGGGGAACCGGTTGGCGAGATGTCCGTTTTTCCGTCCTGTTCGGGAACGGCGGCCTGACTGGAGGTGGCTGAATCTCCGGCGGGAGCGTCGGTTATGGCCGGCGCCGTCGCGGCCGGTTGTTCGGCCCCGTTTTCCGCCCTGTCTTCCGTTTCGCCGGCTTTTTCGGCCGCTTCTTCCGTCTCGGCCGGTTGTTCGGCCTCGTTTTCCGCCGCCGGTTTTTCCGCCCTGTCTTCCGTTTCGCCGGCTTTTTCGGCCGCTTCTTCCGTCTCGGCCGGTTGCTCTGCCTCGTTTTCCGCCGCCGGTTTTTCCGGCGCCGTATCGACGGCGGCGGTTTCGTCCCAGATCAACTCGTAAAGAGTAACTTCCTCCTTGAACCCTCTCAGGGCATGCGGGCCGCGATTGGCGAATCGGAATTCCTTTCCCGCGCAGATGCCATGCACCGTTTCCGAAACGAAGATTTGCTCGGATCTGGCCTTGTCGACGATGCGGGCGGTAAGCTGGACAGTGGTGCCGAAAAGGTCGTCGTCCTCGGCGATGGGCTCGCCGGCGTTGATGCCGATTTTGATGTGCAATGGCAGGTCCGGATTGTCCTGGTTGTGGGCGGCCACTTTCATCTGGATATGGGCTCCCGCCTCGACGCCGTTCGATGTATTCGAAAACGCCGCCATGATGCCATCGCCGGTATGCTTGACTTCCTTGCCGTTAAACAGGGTCAGGGAGTCACGGACGATGTTGTTATGGGCATGGACCACCTGCTGGGCGACGGCGTCGCCCCTGGTCTGTGTGAGCGCGGTGGAGCCAACCATATCGGTGAACATGACCGTGATCGGCCCTTTCTTTTCTTCCTGGGCCTTGCGTGCGTTCCAATCCTCCAAAGCCGGGGCCATGTTCTTGAGGGCTCTCTCGTCGCCGCTCGCGACAGCGGCCATGGCGTTGCCGCCGGCCTGGAACATCCGCATGTAGCGAACGTCGGCCATAAGATATTCTTCGTACTTTTCGGCGAAAGTCCGGGCTTGGCTTATAGTGAAGCCCATGACCTGAACGCACTCGTCGAGGATCTGAAGAGACGGGCGTAGGTCCAGCTTGAAGCTTTTTTTCAAGCTTTCGCAGGCGCCGGCAAGATAGAGGTTGACACCGAACTTGTTGAAACTGTCCATCCCCTCCGGGCCGGTTTTGACCTCTTGCAACGACTGTTCCAGGAACGACAGCATGAAGGTTTTGTGTTTCGCGGCATCGGCCGGCAGTGGCTTGATTTTGTCAAGAATATTGCCCAGGTAGTCGTCGGGTTTGAGCTTAATCCCCTGGTCCACGGACGATTGCAGCAAGTTCCTCGTGACCGCCGCTGGCGACAACTCGTCCCCTTTCGTCGTTTTCTCTTCATGCTTGGCTTGGGGCTTTGTTCGAGGCCCGGTTCGGGATGGATATTTGACGCGGCGGGCAGACGCGCCCACTTCTCGCGCCAGGATCGATTTGACCAAGGTAACGGCGAAGAACAGAAAGACGATGATGAAAATTCCTAAGGTCGTAATCTCCCGAATCGTGACGCCAAACGGGAGATCACGCAAAAACGGAAGCGCCATGCCGGTAATCATCAAGGCGATGACGAGGCTGAACACGGTGGCGAGAGTAAACTTGATGAATAAACTGGCGCCCGTCGATCGTTTGCGGCCTTTTTTCGGCTCCGGCGGTGGGGACTCTCTTTCGTCGATGGCCGCTGCCTTTTTCGGCTTGTCGCGGTTGGACGAGGATGGAGCCAGAGATTCAATCTTCTGTTTCAGCTTCGGATAGATGGTGATCTCGACGCTTTTGCCCCTTTTGGCATCGTAGGAATCCACGATAACCTTGACTTCGTTGACGGTCGACAAAGCTTCCAGGGATTTCGCGTCGGCTATGGCGGTGGATTTCTTTTTCTCCGGATAACGGGCGTGAATCTCCCACCGATTCCCCTGCTTGACGAGGACTTCATAAGTGATGTTGTGTTTCTTGTTTACCATGCCATTGCCGGGAATTCGACCCCAGGTTGAGAGCCATCAGGGAACATACGCCCAATCGTCAACAATGCGTACTGTCGAAAAATTCAACGAGTAGTGTCAAGAATAGCATGAAATAATTTTAGCGGCCACAAGACCGCCGCCAAGAAAAGGAAAACAGAATATGTCGTCAAGACGCTTTATTGATGTCGATTTTTTCCTCGCCGCCGGCATCCTTGTTCCAGATCACTTCATAAAGCGTAAGCTCGTTTTCGAACCCTTTCATGGCATAAAAACCTCGGTTGACAAACTCCAGGTCCTTGCCGGCGCATATGCCGCGGACGATTTCGGAGACGAAGATTTGTTCGGTCTTGGCTTTGTCGACGATGCGCGCGGCGAGCTGAACGGTGGTGCCGAATAGATCATTGTCCTCGGCGATGGGTTCGCCGGCGTTGATGCCGATCTTGATGTGCAAAGGCAGGTCGGGATTGCTCTTGTTGTGGACAACCACATTGGTCTGCATGACGCTGGCCGCCTCGACGCTGTTCGACGTCGTCGGAAACGAGGCCATGATGCCGTCGCCGGTATGCTTGATTTCTCTGCCGCCGAATTGGGTCAAAGCATCACGGACTACGCGGTTATGAGCGCGCACCACTTGCTGGGCGACGGCGTCGCCCATTGTCTGGGTGAGTGCGGTGGAGCCCACCATATCTGTGAACATGACCGTGATCGGCCCCGTCGTTTCTTCCTTGGGCTTAAGTTTGTTCCATTCTTCGAGAGCCATATTCATATGCTTGGTCGCCGCCGCCTCATCGGTGAGAAAGGTGTTCATGGCGTTGCGGCCGGCCTGGAACATCTGCATGTAGCGGGAATCGGAGAGCAGGTACTCCTCGTATTTGTCGGCGAAACTGTCGGCGTTCGACTTTTTGAAACCCATGATCTGGACACCGGCGCTGAGAATCCTTGAAGCCGAGCGGGGATCCAGGTGACGCTTGTGGCCGAGGATGTCGCAGGCACCGGAAAGAAACAGGTTGACGCCGAATTTGTTGAAGCTGTCCATGTTCTTGTTGTCATCCTGGACCTGCTCCAAGGTCTGGCCGAGGAATTTCACCATTACGGTCTTTTGCTTTTCGGCGTAAGACGAAAGCCGATCGGCATCCTTGGATTCTTCCTTTGACGGTTCCGGCTTTTCCTCGCCGGGGGTTTCTTTTTTCTCCCCGTTTTCCCGGCTTTCCTGCAAAGCCTTTTCCGCGGCGGCGGCGGCGGCGTCCGCGGCGGCAGCGTCCGCGGCGTCCGCCTCCTCTTGGCCGGACATTTCGGCCTTGGCGCCGCCATCAAGGCTTGTCGGCGACGGGTCCGGTTGGGTGGACTTCACCGCCTGGGGCATTCTTGCCGGCTCCGCCGCTTTCGACTGGAACAGGGACCAACCCGGAGCCGCTTTCCTCTTACGGCCCGCCGATACCAAATGGGTTTTCGCCATCAAAGAACGCACCATGGGCGTCGCAATGGCCAGAAAAATAAAGATGAAAATGGACAAAATGATGATAGTCCGAACGTTGGCGCTCAAATACATCCCAAATACCTCGCTGTCGCTGAGGAAAGGAAGTGCCAGCGCCGTCGTCAGCGCGGCAACGATGACGCTGATCAAAATGATAAACAGCGCCTTTATCAGGACAGTGCTGAACGTGCCCTTCTTGCTTTTTTTCGTTTTCCAGGATGGGGAGGGACGGGATTTCTCTGTATCTTCGAGGGCGGCCGCTTGTTTCCTCAGCGCTTTCCGCCTTGACGAGCTTTTTTGACCTGAACTCTGATAGACGACGTATTCTTGGCAAAGGCCTGTTTCGGTATTGTAGGATTCTTCGACGACCTTGACAGCGTCGATGCTCTCCAACTGATCGAGGGCCAAGGCCTCAAGAATGGCGTCTGCCTGTTTCTGCCCCGCGTGACGGACGTGAATCTCCCATCTGCCTTGCTGCTGGACATGGATTTCGTAAGTGATTTCGTGCTTAGCCATGTCATCTCCGGGAATTCGATCCCAGGTTGAAAGCCATCAGGGAACATACGGCCAATCGTCAACAATGTGTACTGTCGATAA
Organism: Rhodospirillaceae bacterium; assembly: GCA_030623425.1. Taxonomy (GTDB): domain Bacteria; phylum Pseudomonadota; class Alphaproteobacteria; order Rhodospirillales; family 2-02-FULL-58-16. The sequence goes on along the minus strand of JAUXMA010000138.1, from coordinate 346 downwards.
ATCCAACGAGTAGTGTCAAGAATAGCATGAAATAATTTTAGCGGCCACCGAACCAGGGAGAATTTTGCCTTCTGGGGTTATCTGTTCGGAGTCATTGCTTTTTGGGGCGGTTTGTCGCTGATAAAAAGCGACAGCGAGCTGTCGAAGTTCCTTTACTTCCTGATTAATGTCTTGCTCATGGGGCTGTCGGTGTTTTTGCAGAGAAAGGTTTTCGTTATTTTCGGCGCCATCGGTTCGTTCGGATATATAGGATACCTTGCTTACAGAGGCCAAATTCACAAACCAATTGCAACACCGGTATGTTCCGGAGTTGCGATTGGAAAGACATATGACCAGCTCTACATAG
>JAUXMA010000013.1 GCA_030623425.1 Rhodospirillaceae bacterium | reverse complement strand
GCTGGAATTCCGCCATGCCATGCCGGAAATCATGGTGATTCCGCATCCGGTGTTTCCCGAACGCGTCAAACGGGAGCGGTGGTGGGCCTGGCCCGGAACCGCCAGCCTCATTATCAGCGAATTCAACAAGTTCCTTGTTGCCTGGGCGCGGCACAAGGCGACCGGAATGATTGCCGGGGAAACCGCTTCCAAGACGCCGTCATGATCGTTGCCCGTTCAATAATCTTCAACCTTGCCCTGTTGTGCTGGTTCATCCTGATGATTGCCGTCATGTGGATTTTCCTGCCTTTGCCCCGGCGGTTCATGCAGTGCGTGGTGTATGCCTGGACCACTATTCCTCGGACGGCGCTGAAATGGATCGTCGGACTCGATTTTCAGGTCCTCGGCCAAGAAAACAAGCCCAGTGGCGCGGCCCTCATCGCCAGCAAACATCAATCCGCCTGGGACACTTTCGTCTTCCACCTCCTTTACAGGGACGCGGTTTATATTGTGAAGAAGGAACTCCTTTCCATTCCGTTTTGGGGCTGGTACGTGCGAAAATGCGGGTCCATTCCGGTCGACCGTTCAGGCGGCGGCCAAGCGCTGAAAGAGATGGTGCGTAAGTCTCGGGCGGCGCTTGCCGAAGGCCGTCAGGTGATCATCTTTCCCGAAGGCACCCGCACGGCGCCGGGGCAACTTCAACCTTACAACCCCGGCGTCGCCGCTCTTTACGCCATGACGGAGGCGCCGCTGGTGCCGGTGGCGTTGAATTCGGGTTTGTTCTGGGGCCGGCACAGCTTTCTCAAATACCCCGGCGTCATCACCATTGAATTCCTGCCGCCGATGCCGCCGGGTTTGGGCAGGCGCGCTTTTTTGGCCGAATTGGAAAAGCGCATCGAAACCGCGACCGACCGCCTGGTCGCCAGGGCGAAAAGCCAATATTTCCCAAAAGATTGACATAACCCGTTTAAGACATTCCTGTGGATTACTCTGTGGAAAACTTTCCTCGTAAGTCCGTGAATTCCGTGAACATACTTTGCAAATCCTTGTTTTTTCTGGTCCCGGGGATTGACGGAACCGGGATAAGACTGATGAAAACATAACAAGAACAATTCCTTGACGATCCGCCTTTCCGTCCTTAGATTTAGAGCCCTACCCCCCTTGGAACGTTGGGGTGGCGAAATATTTTTTAGCGGCTTGCCTTCGCCGCGCCCGTGGGGCGGTCAACGGCGGAGCGGACTGATCTAGGTAAGTGATGGCGCGGGTTGCTTCCATATCGCAGCAAATTTGGGACATGAAGTACCGTCTCAAAAGGTCCGACGGCCGGCCTGTGGACAAATCCATCGCCGATACCTGGCGGCGGCTGGCCCGGTTTTTGGCGGCGCCTGAAAACGACCCGGATTTTTGGGAAGCCCGCTTTTACGAAGCCTTGGAGGATTTCCGTTTTCTGCCCGCCGGGCGGATACTTTCCGGCGCCGGCTCGGGACGGAAAGTGACCCTGTTCAACTGTTTCGTCATGGGCGACATCGCCGATGACATGACGGGGATATTCGAGAGCCTCAAGGAGGCGGCGCTGACCATGCAGCAGGGCGGCGGCATCGGCTACGATTTCTCCAGTTTAAGACCCAAGGGAGCGCCGGTGAATGGCATCGGCGCGGACGCCTCCGGGCCTCTGAGCTTCATGGACGTCTGGGACGCCATGTGCCGGACCATCATGAGCGCCGGCTCCAGACGCGGCGCCATGATGGCGGTGATGCGCTGCGACCACCCGGACATCGAGGCTTTCATCGAAGCCAAACGCGAGCCGGGACGTCTCAGGATGTTCAATCTTTCGGCGCTGGTGACGGATGCTTTCATGCGGGCGGTGAAAGAGGACGCGGCCTGGGAGTTGCAGTTTAACGGCACCACGTACAAAAGCCTTGCGGCGCGGGAGCTGTGGGGCAAAATCATGCGGGCGACCTACGCATACGCCGAACCCGGCGTCATTTTCATCGACCGCATCAACCGTCTGAATCCCCTTTATTACTGCGAGCACATCCACGCCACCAATCCCTGCGGCGAGCAGCCGCTGCCGCCTTATGGCGCCTGTCTGTTGGGTTCGGTCAACCTGGCCAAGCTGATTGATGCCCCTTTCTCCGAGAAAGCGCGTCTCGATATGAACGCCCTGGAACGCTTGGTCGAGATGGCGGTCAGGATGATGGACAACGTCATCGAGGTCTCCAAATTCCCCTTGCCCAACCAGGAACACGAAGCCAAGGCCAAACGCCGCATCGGCTTGGGCGTCACCGGACTCGCCGACGCCCTGATCATGTGCCGGGCGCGCTACGGCGGCCGCGACGCCGTGCGTTTGACCAAGACCTGGATGAAGGCGATCCAGCGCGCCGCCTACCTGACCTCGTCCCGGCTGGCGGCGGAAAAAGGCGTTTTTCCTCTCTACGATGCCGAGAAGTATCTGGCCGGCGAAACCATCAAGGGGCTCGACGAAGACATCCTGGCCGCCGTCGCCGAACACGGCATCCGCAACGCGCTGCTGACTTCCATCGCGCCGACGGGGACCATTTCTCTTTTCGCCGACAACGTCTCTTCCGGCCTCGAGCCGGTGTTCAGCTTCAATTACACCCGCCGTATCACCATGCCCGACGGCGCCCGCCGCGAGGAACAAGTCACCGACTTCGCCCTTCGCCTGTTCCGGCGGATGTTCGGCGACAGGGCGCCGCTGGCGGATTATTTCGTCGACGCCCAACAGCTCAGCCCCAACGACCATTTGGTCATGCAGGCCGCCGTTCAGAAATACATCGACGGCTCCATTTCCAAGACCATCAATTGCCCGGAAAGCATTTCCTTCGAGGACTTCAAGGACATCTACGCGCAGGCCTTCGAGCTGGGCTGCAAGGGCTGCACCACTTACAGACCCAACGAAATCACCGGCGCCGTGCTGGAAGTCACGGAAAACAAGGGCAAGGCCGAAGATGCCGAGCCCGAACTGCCGCTGACGACGCCCGCCGCCAACGCCAGGCCCAGGGACATCGGCGATTCCGGCTCCGTCGTCTACTTGACCCAGCCGTTGGACCGGCCCGAGGCCCTGCCCGGCGCCACCTACAAGGTGCTTTGGCCGGAAAGCGACCACGCCATCTATATCACCCTGAACGACATTGTCGAGGATCGCCGGCGCCGACCTTTCGAGATTTTCATCAACTCCAAGAACATGGAGCATTACGCCTGGACGGTGGCCCTGACGCGAATGATTTCGGCGGTGTTTCGGCGCGGCGGCGACGTCACTTTCGTGGTCGAGGAACTGAAGGCCGTCTTCGATCCGCGCGGCGGCCATTGGATGGGCGGCAAGTACGTGCCTTCGCTGCTCGCCGCCATCGGCGAAGTCATCGAACGGCATATGATCAACATCGGCTTTATCACCCGGACGGGGGGGCTGGGCGACGACAAGGGCGAGGCCAAGCCGAAGGTGGTCAACCTGGCGGGCGGCGGCGTCGAGCCGCCCTCGCCGGCCCAAGGCCGAAACCGGCAAGGGCTGTTCCGCGACTGTCCCAAATGCGGCGAACCCAGCCTCATCCGCCAGGAAGGCTGCGACGTCTGCACGTCCTGCGGTTATTCCAAATGCAGTTGATCGGAGCACAAAGCATCATGAGAATTTCAGTTGTCTCGTGCTGTCGGCCTCCGCCAGTTCCAGCAGCCGCCGCATGGCGCCGTCGCGGATACCCAGTTCGTTAAGGTGGCGGACGGTGTTCCTGAGATAGTCCAGGCTTGATCCCCCGGCGCCGCGGCCGGCCAGGACCAGCTCGACGGTACGTTCCGGCGTGAGGTTTCCGGCATACTGTTGGTGGTCGCGGCGGACGATGAAATTGTAAGCGCTGACCCGGCGCCCGTCGTCGAGGCGGACGGTCGTGTTCCTGGGCCGGTAGACGCCGGTGACCAATTCCCGGGCGTTCAGATAGGCCTTGACCCGCCCGGCGTCTTCGGCAGCGACGCGAAAAGCGCGGCCCTTGCACGCCCCGCCCCGGTCCAGCCCCAGCACCAAACCCGGCCGTTCCGGCGTGCCGCGGTAAACGATGGAATAGACGCAAAGGGAGCGGTGGTGGCCGCGCAGCAACGCCGGACGAACCTCGAGGCGAGCGAACCCCGGGCTCCACATCAACGAGCCGTATCCGAATATCCAGATTCCGTCCGCCGTTCCGCTCATGTCCCTTTACATCCTGTTATATAGTGTTCCGAAACTTGGATATTTTCCATGGCCCCTCCTGAAAAGAACCGCCGCCAACGGGACTTTCGGCGTCATCCCGCCGCTACATATCGCCCGCCGGCTTATTTCAGGAACCTCAAAACGGCGTTGTGGTCTGTCATCGCCTTAGCCGCGGCGGCCATCCTTTACGTTGTTTTCTGGTTTGTCATCGCCTTTGGGCTGCGCAACGAGGCCGTCGTATGGGCCGAAACGAGACGTCAGGAAGGATACACCGTCAATTATTCGGGTTTGCTGCTCAGCGGCTTTCCTTTCCTCATGCGGCTGACCTTGAGCGATCCGGGTCTGGGCTATCCGGCAAGCGATGTCCCGTGGGCTTGGCAGAGCGAGGGCCTGACCGTCGAAATGCGCCCCTGGAATCCATGGCGGATGACGATCATGCCCACCGGCGCGCTAACTCTGGGCCTGACGATCGGCGGCGAGCCGGTGACCTATGTCGGCTTGGCGGACGAGATCGCCATCGGCCTTGGCCTTGCCGGCGGCTGGCCGAAGAGCGGGGAATTGACCGTTTCCGGCCTTAATCTCTCGCTTGCCGGCGAAAACAGGGACAGCGGCGAAAGCATCGCCGTCAAGACAATGCGCCTGCAAGCGCTGCGCGGCACGGCCGATGGCGCCGATCACCGGACCGTGACGTTCGCCCTGCATCTGCAAGCCGAGGGATTGGAAACGCCGGCGCGGATTTTCCTGCCGCTGGGCAACCGCGTCGACACTCTGGTGCTGGACGCCAGTGTCTTGGGCGCTATTCCCGCCGGGCGGTTGCCGGAGTCGCTTTCCGTTTGGCGGGACCGGGGCGGAACGGTGGAAGTGCCGCGCTTGGAGTTCATTTATGGGCCGCTCATCGCGCGGGCCGAGGGGACGCTGGCCCTGGATGGCGACATGCAGCCCATTGGCGCTTTCACCGCCAAGTTCCAGGGATTTTTCGAAATCGTCGACGCCTTGAGAAAACAAGGGCTGATCCGCTCGCGTGACGTCATTACCGCAAAAGTCGTGCTCGGCGCCCTGGCCATAAGACCCAAGGACGGCGGTCCAGCCAGCCTGAATCTGGCCATCACCTTGCAAAACCGCAAGATTTTCGCGGGTCCGGTTTCACTCCTCAAGTTGCCGGCCATCCACTGGAACGAACTTTTCCCGACTAAGAGCCTATCCGAATAACTGGAGGCGGTTGTTCGGATAGGCTCTAAGTGATTTCCGGCCCCGGTTTCTGCTATTATGCGTTCCATGATGTTCCGGCTTGTCATAGTTTCGGCGATCGCCGCATTTGCTTTTGCCGCCTCCGCGCCGGTGACGGGCGGGGAAAAGGAGCCGCAAGCCCAGAGTCTGACCGGGCAGTTTTTGGTCGCCTCGTCCAAAATCGGCGATCCGCGATTCTCCGGCACGGTGATTTACATGGTCAATCACGATGCCTCGGGAGCCTTCGGCCTGGTCATCAACCGCGCCATCGGCAGCGGCCCCCTGAATACGCTGCTGAAGGGATTTGGCGTTGACGGCGGCGGGATCGCCGGAACCATCCGCCTCCATTACGGCGGTCCGGTGGAGCCGAGCCGTGGTTTCGTGCTCCACAGCAGCGACTACAAATCCGACGCCACCACCGAGGTCGACAACGAGGTGTCGATCACCACCGAACTGAAAATCCTGGAAGCGATCGGCAAGGGCAATGGCCCCCGCCACAGCCTTTTCGCCCTCGGTTACGCCGGCTGGGGCGCCGGCCAGCTGGAAAGGGAACTGATGCGCCAGGATTGGCTGACGGCGCCGGCCGACAGCAAGCTGATTTTCGATGCCGACCTCGACAGCAAATGGGACCGGGCCTCGGCCCATGCGGGCCTGCCCTTGTAATTGTCATTGAGCATTTTCGAAAATGACGGCGCCAGCCCGCTCCCCCTCCCGGTCCCCCGCCGTTTTTATGGATGGCGGCGCCGGCGGGCTATCCCGTTGTTGACGCCGGCGGGCCGGCCAGGTGATGGAATTCGGCGACGATTTCCTTGTAAATCGCCCGCTTGAACGGGACGATCAGCCGGAGCAGGTCATCTATGTCCACCCACTTCCAGTCATTGAACTCGGGATGCCCGCTGGCGTCGAGGTCGATGTCTCCGTCGTCGCCGGTGAAGCGAAGGGCGAACCATCTCTGCCTTTGCCCCCGGTACTTGCCGTTCCAAACCTTGCCGACCAGTTGGGCGGGCAGATCGTAGGAAAACCAGCGCGAACTTTTGGCGATGATCTCGGCCTTGCCGGTTCCGATTTCTTCCGCCAATTCCCGCAACACCGCTTGCGCCGGCCGTTCGCCGCGATCGATGCCGCCCTGGGGCATCTGCCAGGCTTGGCCCGGAGAATTGACGCGCCGGGCGACAAAAACCTTTCCTTCGGCATTGAACAGCATCGCCCCGACACCTTTGCGGTAAGGAAGTCTGGAGAGGTTCCTGGTTTTCATTCGAGAAATTGCTTATCGGCGACGGCGGTGACGGGAACCAGCGCCAGGTTCTTGTCCGCCAATGACGCCGCCCAGACGGCGATGCGTTCCAGGGTGGCGGGATTGGCCGAGGCGACGGCGACGGCGGTGGCCCGTTCGCGGGCAATAGCCTCGAGTTCGGCAAGTTTGCCGTCGATGGCGGCCTTTGATGGATTCTCATCGAGGACCAGGTTGCTGACCGCCCTGGGCAGGCCGATTTCGGTGGCCATCCTCGCCGCCTTGGTAAGTGGCGTGGTGGCGCTGTCAATCAACATCAGCCCGCGGTTTTTGACCGCTTCGAGAACCGGCTTGAGGGCCTGTTCGTCGGCCGTAAACTTCGATCCCATCGCCGTCGCCACACCGACATAGCCGGACATCCGGCTCAGCACGAATTCCATTTGCCGCAGGTTCTCCTGGGGATTTAGCGAGCCCCTGAGGGCGTAGGGACCGGAATCGAAGACCGGAAAATGGGCCGACTCCATGGGCAGGGACAAAAGCACTTCGTGTCCCGCCTGACGGGCCAGGAAAACCCAATCATCCAACCCCTGGGCGTAAGGATCGAAGGCCAGGGTCACCACCCCTGGCAGCCGCCTGATGGCGGCCTCGGTGGCGGCGGCGCTCAAGCCTAGGCCGGTGATGATGACGGCGATCCGCGGGCGGGCGTCGCGGGCCTCGAAAGGCCGGGCGTAAACCTGCCAGGACTTGCGGCCGTCTTCCCCCACCTTTGGCAACGGTCCCTGGGGGCTTTGCTCGACCAGCGCCAAATCCGGAACCCTGGTCAGGGGCGTTTCCGATTTCACCTCGGGTATGTTGGCGAATGCAACCATCGTCACCGCCGGGATCATCACCCCCGCGCCGGGCCCTTTGTCGGCGGCGGCGATGGCGTTGAGAGAACCCACGGCGGCGCGTTTATCCCCGGGCGGAGTCAACATGCCGCCCCGCCGCCTGGGCGGAATTGTAATCTCGACATGGGGAACGCCGGTTTCGGCCCGGGACGGGGTTTTGGAAGCGTCTTCGTCGCCGCCAAGGAAAAACCAGGCGCCGCCGCCGATCAGGATCAGGGCCGCCGCCGCCCCGCCGCCGATAAAGATCAGGCGGCGTTTGCCGTCGCCAATAGAGATCAGGCGGCGTTTGCCGTCGCCAATAGAGATCAGGCGGCGTATACCGCCGCCAATAGAGATCAGGCGGCGTATACCGCCGCCTTTAGCCCCATCCTCATCTTCATCTTCATCGTCGGAATCTTCGTCGTCGTCGTCGTCGTCCTCCTCCTCCTCCTCCTCCTCCTCTTCTACTTCCTCTTCCTCCTCCTCCTCTTCGTCATCGGAATCCTTCTTTTTTCCGAAGGGAAGTTTCACTTTGAACTTTTTTCCGAAGGGAAGTTTCACTTTTAAACCGTCCTCGACGGCTTCCACCCGTCAATTGGTTTTGGCCGTCATTTTGTCTGAAAAAAAGGCAACGCCGCGCAAAAGGTCAAGCGCCCGGGCCAGTTGGTAGTCTTGGGAAACCGGCGTTTTCGCCCCTTTTGTTTTGTCGTCCTTTTCATCATTGCCGTTCTTGCCTTTTTGTTTGTCCTTTTCTTTTTCTTTGGCGGGGACCGCACCGTTATCGAGGGCGCCACGCAAATCCGCTTCACGGCGCCGTCTCTGGGTGACGATGATCTCGACTTTCGCTTGCTCGACGGTGATGTCGGGCTCGATGCCCACCGCCTGGATCGACCGCCCGGAAGGGGTGAAATAGCGCGCCGTGGTCAACCGCATGGCGCCTCGACCGGGCAACGGAATGATGGTTTGCACCGACCCTTTGCCAAAGGATTTGGTGCCAAGAACGATGGCCCGGTGGTGATCCTGCAAGGCGCCGGCGACGATCTCGGAGGCCGACGCCGAGCCGCCGTTGATCATCACCACCATCGGCAAGCTCTTGGCCAGGTCGCCGGGGCGGGCGTTGTAGCGTTGCGTTTCCTCGGCTCGCCGGGAGCGGGTGGAAACGATCTCTCCTTTGTCGAGAAAGGCATCGGACACGGCCACGGCTTGATCGAGAAGGCCGCCTGGATTGTTGCGCAAATCGAGCACGATGCCGTGCAAGTTGTCGCCCTGTTTCTCATACAGCTTGGCCATGGCCTCCTTCACCCCCTTGCCCGCCTGTTCGTTGAAGGAGGTGATGCGCAGGTACCCTATATTGTCTTCCAGATGCGAGCGTACGGACTTGATCTTGATGATGGCGCGGGTAATCGTGACGTCGAAGGGATCGCGGCCCTCGCGGCGGATTGTCAAACGGATGTCGGTGCCGACGCGGCCGCGCATTTTGTCGACCGCTTGCCCCAGGGTCAGTCCAAGCACCTGGTCGCCGTCGAGATGGGTGATCAGATCGCCGGGTTCGACGCCGGCGCGATAGGCGGGAGTGTCGTCAATGGGAGAAATAACCTTGACCAGCCCGCCCTCCATGCTGACCTGAATGCCCAATCCCCCGAACTCGCCTTTGGTCTGGACCTGCATCTCGCGGAATCTTTTGGCATTGAGATAACTGGAATGGGGATCGAGGGAAGACAGCATGCCGGTAATGGCGGCTTCGATCAGTGACTCGTCGGTCGATTCCTCGACGTAATCGGCGCGAACACGCTCGAAAACATCCCCGAACAAGTTGAGAAGCCGATAGGTGTCGGCATTGTTTTTTTCCACTTCGGCCGTGGCGCCCGGAGACGAGACCAAAATGCAGGCCACGGCGGCCACAAAGAACATTCGATATTTCATCCGCTTACCCTATTTTTACTTGCCGCCAACCACGGCAAAGGATTGATCGGTTGGCCATTACGGCGCAGTTCCAGATAAAGAACCGGTCTTGCTCCCGCCAGGCGTCCCATGACGCCGACCGGTTCGCCGGCCACGACCGTTTGCCCGATATCACTGTCAATGCGGGCTAACCCGGCAAGAAGACTATGATATCCCTCGCCGTGTTCAATGATCAAGAGTTGCCCGTAACCGCGGAAAGCGCCCGCGAACACCACCTGACCGTCGTAGGTGGCAATCACCTGGGCATGAGATAGGGTTTCGATGGTGATTCCCTTGCGGGTCGCGCCGTTGCCGATGTTTTGTCCGTACACCCCGGCCAATCGGCCGACAGCGGGAAAGGGCAGGGTTCCCCGTAGCCTGCTGATTCGGCCAGCGGTTGGTTGGATCGGAACCTTGCCGGCGGCGGTTTTGCCCTTCGCTTTTTCCCGCGCCTTCTTCCTTGTCGTCCGTTCGCGGTTCGCTTTTTGCAGGCGGTACAGAAGATCATGCAGACCATTCGCCTTTTCGGCCAGTGCCCGTATCCGGCGCGCCGTCCGCCGGCTCTTGGTGTCGGTTTGGCGTTTTAATCCGGTTTTTTCGGCCAAAAGTCTTTTCAGCAGCGTCCGTTGTTTTTTGCGCTTTTCCGCGGCACCGGCCAGTTCCGTTCGCCGCCGGTCTATCTCGAGTCGGGTGCCGAGGAGGCCGGCGAGTTCGTCCCTGAGGCGCCCGGCGTTCCTTTCGATGCCGGGCAGGGCGGCACGCAACAGAATGGCGCTACGGACCATGTCGGAAGGTCTCAAAGGCTGGACGATCAAGGCCTCCGGCGGATTGCGGGCAAGACGCGACAGGGCCATGAGGACGCGCGCGAACTGATTGCGGTGTTGTTCGAGGCGGTCGATTTTGGTCTTCTCGGACAGGACCAGCGCATCCAGCCTGTCCTCCAGGCGGGTAACCTCCGCCTCGTGAGTCTGGATGACCTTGGCGGCGGCGATCAGTTGGCGGCGCAGTCGTTGAAGATCCTTGGCCAGGGCGGCGGACTTGCGTTTGAGCGTTTTGTCCGTCTTGCGGCTTTCGTCGAGAGCGCGCTTGACCTCTTCGAGGCGTTGGCCGGTATCGGATCGTTCTTGCGCGGCCCAGGCTAACGGCGGCGGAAAGATCAGCCACGCCGCCGACAACAGGACCGGCAGCCGCAAATATCGGAAGCGGAATTGGCGCATTTACTGGGCGGCGGCGGTATGGGCGCCGTCCTCGGGGATGAGGGGCCGGCCGGTCATTTCTTCGGGTTGCGGAAGCCCCAGCAATCGAAGCAACGTCGGCGCCACGTCGGCCAGACGGCCGTCCAGCAAGCGCCGCCCGCCACCGCCCGACAACACCACCGGCACCCGGTTCAGGCTGTGCGCCGTATGCGGCTGGCCGGTGCCGGGATCGCGCATTTGTTCGCAGTTGCCGTGATCGGCGGTGACCAGCAAGACGCCACCGGCCTCGCTCACCGCCCGCTCGAGCCGGCCCAGGCAGATATCGACGCACTCGACGGCCTCGATGGCGGCCGGCAAGACGCCGGTATGGCCTACCATGTCGCCGTTGGCGTAGTTGACGATAATCAAGTCGAAACGGTCTTCGCCGATGGCCGCGATCAGTTTGTCCGTCACCTGGGGGGCCGACATTTCGGGTTTCAGATCATAGGTGGCGACTTGCGGCGAAGGGACAAGGATCCGTTCCTCGCCCGGGAAAACCGTCTCCAGGCCGCCGTTAAGAAAAAAGGTGACATGGGCGTATTTCTCGGTCTCGGCGATCCTCAGTTGGCTCATGCCCGCTTCGGCCACCACTTCGCCTAAGATGTTTTCGAGTTCCAGGGGCGGGAACAGGGAGGCGAAATTCTTGTTGAGTTCAGCCGAATACTCGGTCAAGCCGGCCAGCCCCGCGAAACGGACGAGGCGGGACCGCTGAAAAACCTCGAAGCCGGGATCGGTGAGCAGGCTCAAAATCTGCCGCGCCCGATCGGCGCGGAAGTTGGCCATGAAAAGGGCGTCGCCATCGGTCATGCCTTCGTGGCCTTCGATGACGGTGGGCAGCACGAATTCGTCGCCGGTATCGGCGGCGTAACTTTGTTCAATGGCGAAGACCGGATCGGGCGCCGTTTCCCCGACCCCATCCACCATCGCCAAATAAGCCTTCTCTACCCTTTCCCAGCGCCGGTCCCGGTCCATGGCGTAGTAGCGGCCGCTGACCGTGGCGATGGCAAAATCCGCCAAGGCGGCGGTGTCGGCGAGGAATTTTTCCATGAAACCCCGGGCGCTCTTGGGCGGGGTGTCGCGGCCGTCGAGAAAGGCGTGGACGGCAATGGGAATCCCGGCCCCGCCGATGGCGCCGGCCAGGACCGCCAAATGGTCCTGGCGGGAATGGACCCCGCCCGGCGACACCAAGCCCATCAGGTGGCAGGTTCCGCCGCTTTTCCTCAGTTTGGCCATCAGCTCAAGAAGCACCGGATTTTCGCTCAGCAAGCCGTCGCTGATCGCCGCGTCGATGCGCGGCAGGTCTTGCGTGACGATACGGCCGGCGCCCAAGTTCATATGGCCGGCCTCGGAATTGCCCATCTGCCCATCCGGCAAGCCGACATGCCGGCCCGAGGCGTCGAGACGGGCCGAAGGCAAGGTGGCCATGAAACGGTCCCAGTTGGGCGTACGACCCAAGGCGACGGCATTATCGTTTCGTTCGGAACTCATCCCCCAGCCGTCGAGGATGCAAAGAACGACGGGACGGGGCTGGTCGCCGGTGGCGTTGCTGTCTGACATGGTTTTTTTTATATATGCCGAAAACCGTCGGTTACGATAGTCCGCAAGGGTTAACGACCCCCTAAACCCGGAGATAGGGGATGAGCGTCATGCCGCGATGACGGAGCTAGTGGTCCAAATCTGACATATGGTACCCATACGATCGCGTTATCCGTTTCCTCGGTAGGAAG
>JAUXMA010000167.1 GCA_030623425.1 Rhodospirillaceae bacterium | reverse complement strand
GCTCGCGAGAGCCTTCGCCGAGGGCGGCGACGATCACCCGCCGGCCGGCTTTTGTCTGTTCGGCGATATGCTCGCCAAGGGCGTCGAACACATCGTCGCCCGGCCGCACCCGGACATCGGCGAAATTCCTGCCCTGCCGCCCGCCGGCGTCGATGCAGTCCTCCCCTTGCGGCGCCACGAAGGGAGAAAGGCGGCCCACCGGATTTTCTACTAGTAGACCATCCCACTGCTCCCGGTCGAGATACAGCCGTTCCGGCGGCAGCGGGTTGTAGATGGTATCGGCGGCCGCCGGGCCGCCGGCGGAGATGGCGGTGCGCGCCGCGTAATATTCGCCGATGAGGTCGAGCCGGGCGTCACGCGCTTCCTCGGCTTGGTGGTCGAGGATCACCACCGCGCCCTGGGGCAGGTAATCGAACAGGGTTTCCAAGCGCTCATGGAAAAGCGGCAACCAGTGTTCCATGCCCATCTGCTTTCGTCCCGCCGAAACCGCCGTGTAAAGGGGATCGCGCTCGGCCGCCGCACCGAACAGGAGGCGGAAGCCGGCGCGAAAACGGCTGATGGCATCCGCGTTCAGCAACACCTCGTTGACCGGCCTGAATGTGGCGGCTTCGGCCTTGCCGCTGGTGCGCTGGCTGAGCGGATCGAAAATGCGGATGGCATCGACCTCGTCGCCGAAGAAATCGAGCCGCAACGGCAGAGCGTGGCCCGGCGGAAAGACGTCGACAATACCGCCGCGAACGGCGAATTCGCCCGCCTCCATGACCGTTTCCGAGCGGCCGTATCCGTTGCCAAGCAGAAAATCGATCAGCGAGCCGAGGTCGAGCCGCCCGCCGATGGCGACGCCGAGCGAGGCCCCGGCGAAAGCCGTCCGCGGCGGCACCCGTTGCAGCAGGGCCGAGACGGTGGTCAGAATCACCCGGCGGCGGGCGGCGTCTTTTTTTTCCAGCAGCCGGGTCAGGGTGTCGATGCGGCGGCAGACGATCTCGCCGTTCGGCGAAACCCGGTCATAGGGCAGGCAATCCCAGGCCGGAAATTCAAGCCGTTCGAGCGAAGGCGCGAAAAAGGCCAGCGCCTCGGCGATGCACGCCATGCGCCGGTCGTCGCGGCCGACGAAGAGGATGTCGGCGCCGCCATCTTCAACTTCGCCGGCGTCTCCCGGCGCCTCGCCGGCCAACCGGGCCAGCAACAGCGCGTCAAAACCCTCGGGCGCCCCCGTGATCCGGACTTGGACAGGATGCAATAATGTTTTTTTGATAAAATTCAAATTGCTAATCTTCATTCTTAAAGTCTTTTAACATCTTCATGACATCGTGGTCGTGAACCGGCGGAACCGCCTCCTTGCCGGAAATCCAGTTGAACAGATCGTTGTCGCCTTGCTCCATGAGCTTTTCGAGCCGACCGACCTGCTCATCGCTGAGATGATGGAGACGGGCCTTGGCGAATCGGCCGAAGAGAATGTCGTTTTCCGCCATGCCCATGTGGCAACAACGGAACAACAGGCGCTTGCGGCGAGGGTCCGGGGAATCAGGCATTGTGTACTCCGTTAGCGGCTCCAGGGCATTTCAAGATTGGTCGGCGCCAGCCGATTACTTATCAACATGGAAATGCTCTAGGATATAGAGTTTCGACACCTCTCTGTCAGCCGCGGCTTTCGACCATGCGACCCGAATGTCTCTATCCCCTGTTCAAGCCGGTCACCGAGCTTCCCGGCGTCGGACCGCGCATCGCCAAGCTGGTCGAGAAGGTGGCGGGTCCGCACGTCGCCGATCTCTTGTGGTGCCTGCCGACGGGGATCATCGACCGCCGTTACGCGCCCAAGATCGCCGCCGCCGAACCGGGAGTGGTGGCGACGCTGACCGTCGCGGTGGACCGGCACGTGAAGCCGCCCAATCCCCGCCTTCCCTACAAGGTCTATTGTTCCGACGATACCGGCAGCTTGGCACTGGTGTTTTTTCACGCTCATTCCGATTACCTGCTGCGCAGCCTTCCCGTCGGCGAAACGCGGGTGGTCAGCGGCAAGGTGGAGCGCTTCGGCGGCGAAATTCAGATCACCCATCCCGACCACATCGGCGGCCTCCGGGACCTCGAGCGTTTGCGGGCGGTGGAACCGGTCTATCCGCTGACCGCCGGCCTGTCGCTCAAGGTCCTGGGCAAGGCGCTCGCCGCCGCCCTCGAACAAGCGCCGGCGCTGAACGAGTGGATCGATCCCGCCTTCCTTTCACGACAGGGCTGGAAATCGTGGCGGCAATCGCTCCGTGAAGCCCACGCGCCGGAAGACGAGGCGGCCCTGGCGCCGGGATCCGCGGCGCGGACGCGGCTGGCCTATGACGAGCTTCTCGCCAACCAGCTGGCCTTGGCCCTGGTCCGCCTCAACATGCGCCGCCTGAAGGGACGGCGTATCGACGCCGCCGGCGAACTGGCGCGCAAGGTCGTCGGCGCCCTGCCCTTCCGACTCACCCCCGGACAGGAGACGGCGCTCAAGGAGATCGCCGCCGACATGGCGGCCGATACCCGCATGTTGCGCCTGTTGCAGGGCGACGTCGGCAGCGGCAAGACAGTGGTCGCCCTGCTGGCCATGCTGAACGCCGTCGAGGCCGGCGCCCAGGCGGTGATGATGGCGCCGACCGAAATCCTGGCGCGCCAGCATTTGGCCACTATCGCTCCCCTGGCGGCGACGGCGGGGATCGAGATCGCGCTACTCACCGGGCGGGACAAAGGCAAGGCCCGCCAAGCCGTGCTCGCCGGCCTCGCCAGCGGCGAAACGGCGCTCGCCGTCGGCACTCATGCGCTGTTTCAGGAAGATGTCGATATCAAGGACCTGGCCCTCGCGGTCATCGACGAGCAGCACCGTTTCGGCGTCCATCAGCGCCTCACCCTGGCCGCCAAGGGCGGCGCCGTCGATGTCCTGGTGATGACGGCGACGCCCATTCCCCGGACGCTGATGCTGACCGCTTACGGCGACATGGACGTCTCGCGCCTTCATGAAAAACCGGCGGGACGCAAGCCCGTCGACACCCGCGTCATGCCGCTGCAACGCTTGGACGGCGTCATCGCCGCCGTCACCCGCGCCCTCGACAAAGGGGCAAGGGTCTATTGGGTTTGCCCGCTGGTCGAGGAATCGGAAACTCTCGACATCGCCGCCGCCCTGGACCGCCACCAGGAATTGCTGAAGGTTTTCGGCAACCGCGTCGGTTTGGTCCACGGGCGCATGAAAGGCGCCGAGAAGGATCAGGCCATGCAAGCCTTCACCGACGGCCTGATCGACATCCTGGTGGCGACGACGGTGATCGAGGTCGGCGTCGACGTGCCGGAAGCGACGGTGATGGTCGTTGAACACGCCGAACGTTACGGCCTTTCCCAGCTTCATCAACTGAGGGGCCGCATCGGCCGCGGCGACAAGGAATCGGCCTGCTTGCTGCTCTACGCCCGGCCGCTCACCGAAACCGCGCGGGCCAGGCTCAACATCCTGCGCGAAACCGACGACGGCTTTCGCATCGCCGAGGAGGACCTGCGCCTGCGCGGCGCCGGCGAGCTCTTGGGCACCCGGCAGAGCGGCCTGCCGGACTTCAGGTTGGCCGACCTCGCCCAGCAGGGGGACCTTTTGGCCACCACCCGCGACGACGCGGCGCTGATCATCGACAAGGACTCGGAACTCACCTCGGAACGCGGCCAGGCGTTGCGGACCCTGCTTTACCTTTACGAGCGCGACGCCGCCGTCAGGTATCTTCGTTCCGGTTGATCTCAAAGCCCTTGGGAACCAGCACCGGCGCCCGTTCCCTTTCGCGCAGGATGTCCAGTTCCTCGAAGGTGGCGGCGGCGACGACGGGTCTTTTGCGCTCCTCCTCGGGGCGCCGGTCGGTCGGGGTGACGATGCCGCCGGAGATGACCATCTTGATGGCCTCCTCCACCGTCATCGACAAAGGCACCAGTTCTTTCTTCGGCACGAACAGCAGGAATCCCGATGTCGGATTGGGAGTGGTCGGCAGAAAAATGTTGATGACCTCTTCCTCGGTGAGGTTTTGCACCTCCCCTTCGGTGCGCCCGGTGATGAAGGCGATGGCCCAGACACCGCGGCGCGGGTATTCCACAAGCACCGCTTCGCGAAAGGCCTTCGACTGTTGCGCCAGGACCGTTTCCAGGACCTGCTTGACGGCGCCGTAGACGCCGCGAATCACCGGCATCCGGGCTAGCAATCGTTCGCTCGTGTGCATGAAGGCGCGGCCGACGAAACCGGCCGTCAACGCCCCGATCAAAATCAGAACGACGATGACGATGAGCAATCCCAGCCCCGGCAAGCCATATGGCAGATAAGTCTCCGGGTTGTATTTGTCCGGGATCAAGGGGGTGACCTGGCGGTCGACGAAATCGATGAAGATCCAGGCCAGATAAAAGGTGATGCCGAGGGGCGCGGTGACGAGGATGCCGGCGAGGAAATAGTTGCGCAGGCGGCCGCCTAGACCGACTTCTTTCGGTATCGGATTGTCCGCCATGGACTTGCCATCGTCAAAGGGCGGCTGTTTTTGTGAAATGTCGTTCTTCATGGCGTTATCATTGTAAACCTTGGCGTTCGCTATCAGAGCGAATCGCGATTGAACGGAACCTTTCCATGGTTTCCGTTCAATGGCGTGAATCCCCTCTACATCTAGAGCGCATCAGGATTG
>JAUXMA010000309.1 GCA_030623425.1 Rhodospirillaceae bacterium | reverse complement strand
TCGGAAGACCGTCGTATGGGGTCGTTAATTGCATTGTACTGTACTAGCGTGCGGCGGCTTCGTCCTTTGGCGGCGTGCCGCCGAACAGCAGTCCCGGATTCTGCCGGATTTGACGGCTGAATTCGTACATGTTCCGGGAAGCGCCTTCCAGGTTTTGGTTTACCTGGTCGATATGGCGGGCCACCGATTCCGTCACACGGCGCATGTCGACGATGGATTCATTGATGTCACGCTTGTTCTCGTCAACCATGCCGTTCACGGTCACGAGCAAGATGTCCAGATTTCCCAATATCGCTTCCAGTTTTTGGCTATTTTCGGGCTTAAAGAACGCCGACAACTCGTCACTGCTTTGATTGATTTTGTTACTGAAGACCTCGATGTTTTCGGAAATCTTGGGGACACGCTCGGCGACGTTCTGGATCAGAGTGGTGAGTTCGATGACCAATTGCTGGGCGTCTCCTTGCAAAAGCTCGCCGAAGCCGCCAATGGCGGTGTTTATGGTGTTAAGCAATGGTTTAAGATTGTTCTCGGCCAGTTCGTTGACATCGGCGGCAACCGACGAGACGACGGCGAAAATGTTGGCGGCCTCCTTGCTGTTGACCAAGCCGCCGGGTTCGAGCGAGGCCGTACTTTTGCCGGCCGAGATGCTGATCGTCACCGCCGACAAAAGGCCGGGGGCGGCGATTTGGGCGATGCTGTCCTCGGGAATGCGCCAATCCTTCTTGACGCTGAAATCGACGCGGAAACTCATCCCCCCCGCCCGTGGATGGGGAGTGATGTCCTCGATTTGGCCGACGGGATAACCCTCATAAAGAACCTGGGAGCCGAATTTAATGCCGGTGACGTTATTATAGATGGCGTAGTAGGAATCGGTAGCTCCCGTTCTTCCCGTCAGCACGGCAACGGAAACCACCAGCCCCGCCAGCATGATCAGAACAAAACCGCCGACGACAAAGTAATTGATCTTGTTGCTTTTCATAGGCCCGTGTTCCCCGCAATTTCCTCAACGCCGCCGGTAAGGCGGCGTAGATATTCGCCTGGATCGAGGATTTCTCCCTCGGTCCGCCGGTTGAGCATGTTCTGAATACGGACGTTGCCGCTGCCTCGCAACTCGTCGACCGTGCCGATGAAGAGGATATCTCCCTTGTCCAGCACGGTGATGCGGTCGGCGATCTTGAAGGCGCTTTCCAATTCATGGGTGACGACGATGATGCTCATGCCCAAGGCGTCCCGCATGCGCAGGATCAGATCGTCGAGCGCCGAAGCGATGACCGGATCCAAGCCGGCCGACGGCTCGTCACAGAACAGGATTTTGGGATCCATGATGATGGCGCGGGCAAAGGCCGCCCGCTTGACCATGCCGCCCGACAACTCCGACGGCATCAGGTTCTCGAAGCCGGCAAGGCCGACCACTTGCAGCTTCATCCGGACCATGATCTCCATGGTCTTGGAGTCCAGTTTGGTATGTTCGACAAGGGGCAGCATGAGGTTTTCCCCCACCGTCATCGAACTGAACAGCGCCCCGCCCTGAAAAGCGACGCCGATTTTCTTTCTGAACTCGAACATCTCGCGGATAGTCATTTTTCCAACGTCCCGGCCCAACAATTTGATCGCGCCCGACGTGGCTTGCTCGAGCGCCATCATTTGGCGCAGCAACGTACTTTTGCCGGAACCGCTGCCGCCCATGATGACCATGATTTCGCCGTCGAGGACGTCCATGCTGACGGCATTGAGAATCTTGCGGTCGCCATAGTGAGTGACGAGGTCTTTCACCTCGATCACCTTGGCACGCGCTGGATCCGCCGGGGTCATTCGTTCTCCTGGTTGCGCTTGGGCCAGCTTGTCACCGCGTCACCACGAAAGCGAAGATCATGTCGGTGACAACGAGGGCCAAGATGCTTTGCACCACCGCCCGGGTGGTGGCCTTTCCGACCCCTTCGGCGCCGCCGGCTACCATGACGCCGTTGACGACGCCAATCACCGCGATGAGGATGGCGAAAATGACGCTTTTCCCCAATCCGTGCATAAGATCGTCGACGGTCAGGATGTCGACGACCTGTTGGATGAAAGCGGCCAAGGAAATCTTCAGTTCCAGGCCGACATAAAGGCCCGCCGCGAGCAAACTGGCAAAACCACTGAAAAGGGTCAAGGCCGGCACCATCACCAGCATCGCCAACAACGCCGGCACCACGAGAAAGCGTACGGGATTGATTCCCATGACCTGAAGAGCGTCGATTTCCTGGTTGATCTTCATGGTGCCGAGCCTGGCCGCCAAGGCCGAGCCCGACCGGCCGGCGGCGAGGATGCCGGTGATCAGCGGCGCGAACTCGCGCGTCACCGACAAAGCAATGCCGATGGTCACTCGCGATTCGGCGCCGAACAGCTTAAGCGTATGGATGCCTTGAATGGCCAGCATCACGCCAATGGTCACGCCCATCACCGCGACAATGGGCACGGCTTGGATGCCGATTTCCATCATCTGGACGAAGACGGAGCTGACGCGCACCGGTTGGCGCATGCGCGGGCCGGCGATCAGCCAATACAAGCTCTCGACCAGCAAAACACCGCAGTAACCGATCTCCTCGATGTTGGAAACGATATGCCTGCCTGTTTTCTCGGCAAAACGGGCAACCGTGTTCGAGGTTTTTCCGGCGTACATGGCGGGGACCGTCAGCCGAGCTTTTCGAGCCCGTCCTGAAGGGCATCGAAGATAGTGAAGACTTTGTCCAGGCGCGCCAGATTGAGCACCCTTCGCGTT